>NZ_SJOS01000022.1:0-38995 GCF_012027765.1 Pseudoflavonifractor sp. SW1122
TTTTTATGAAAGCCAGTCCTGTATGACATCCACCAAGGTGCACGGAGTCACCTGGTGCAGCAGCAAGGTCTGGGCCAGCTGATAGATGACCGAGGAGCGGCAGGTCACATCGGGGGCTACCGCCACCTCTCCGGTCTCCTTCTCCTCAATCTTGACCCCGTAGCTCTCGCCGGAGTAGCCCTCCAGCTCCAGGTGCTCCAGCAAAATGTAGTAGTCAAAGCAACGCTCCGTCCCTGCCTCATCTCTCACACGCAGGGTTTCCAAAAACAACTCGCCGGTTTCCAATGTTTTCCTTCCTCTCCTTTCCTCTCTCTAAGAGACAGTATAAGGCAGAACGTTGGAAATGCAAGGAAAACCGTTCGTGAAATTCGACATACATCGACAGTTCCACAAGATATAGGGGAAAAACCGGCGCTTCCAAACCCACACTGGGGATGTGCCAAAAATATCCGGTGAATTTTCTACATTTTGCACAATCTCTGTGGAAGACTCAGCGATCCTTGGAGATATCCAGGCTGGCCTTGGCGTTCAGGTCCCAGCCTGCAGTGTTGCCAGCCTGGTACTCATAGTACCCCTGGCATCCAATCATCGCGGCGTTATTCTCCCACGGAGCTGCGCTCCGTGGGAACCCTGTATGATTTCAATGCTCGGGGAAAGTGAATTCCCCCTGCGCCGAGATTTTCCCCATGGGAAAATACTCGTACGGCGCATAAGCGCCGCCCCGCCGTGCGGGGCCCCCGGGGATAACGCCGCCATGGGCTGTCATCCCTTGGAGATGTCCAAGCTGGCCCGGGCATTTAAATCCCATCCGGCGGTGTTGCCAGCCAGATATTCATAATACCCCTGACAGCCAATCATGGCGGCGTTATCCCCGCACAGGGACAGGGGCGGCAGCCACAGCTTGGCCCCCACCTTCTCGCACTCCCGCTGCAAATCTGCCCGGATGCGGCTGTTGGCGGCCACGCCGCCGGCCACGGCGATCTTGTTGTAGCCCAGCATCCGGTTGGCCTCCATGGTGCGGGGCACCAGGGTGTCGGACACCGCGGCGGCAAAGGAGGCGGCCAGGTCGTGGAGGTCCAGCTCCTCCCCCTTCTGCTGGGCGTTGTGGACGGTGTTGAGCACTGCCGTCTTCAGACCCGAGAAGGACATATCCAGGGGGTGGTCCGCCACGTGGGCCCGGGGGAAGGTGTAGGCCTTGTCGTTGCCCCCCTGGGCCATCTTATCCATGGGTCCACCGCCGGGGTAGCCAAGCCCTAATACCCGGGCGATCTTGTCAAAGCACTCCCCCGCCGCGTCGTCCCGGGTGCCGCCCAGCACTTCAAAGTGGGTGTAGTCCTTCACATCCACCAGGGCGGTGGTGCCGCCAGAGACACACAGGCACAAAAAGGGCGGCTCCAGGTCGGCGTGGGCGATGTAGTTGGCGGCGATGTGGCCCCGGACGTGGTGCACGGGGATAAGGGGCACCCCCAGGCCGTAGGCCACCGACTTGGCAAAGGACACCCCCACCAGCAGGGCCCCGATGAGGCCGGGGGCATGGGTCACGGCCACGGCGTCAATCTCCGACTTGTCCACCCCAGCCTGGCGCAGAGCCTCGTCGGCCAGGCCGGAAATGGCCTCCACATGCTTGCGGGAGGCAATCTCCGGCACCACGCCGCCGTAAATGGCGTGCATGTCCGCAGAGGAGGCAATCACCGAGGACAGGATGGTGCGGCCATCCTCCATCACGGCGGCGGCAGTCTCGTCACAGGAGGATTCAAAGGCTAAAATTTTCATGAAATCACCTTTCTCTCATATTCCGTGGGATTATGCTCCTCCGTCCAGGCCGGGGCAGGGTGAATGTCCTCGCCGGGGGAAAGGGGCAGTTGAATGTATTGCTGCATATGGGCGGGGGAGAAATAGTCGGCGTAGACGCTGCGGTGCAGCTTCTCTACCACCCGGTCATCCGTCTCCGGTCCGACGTACAAGCACTTGAAATACACTCCGAAGAGGGCGCACTCATAGTCCAACACCCGGAAACCGTTGCGCTGATAGAAGCCAATTCGGCGGCGGCGCAGTTGGTTCTCCTCCTCGTCGTCGCTGGTGGGAGCCTCCGCCTCTCCGAAGATGTGACCGTATCGCTCCAACAGCAGGGCGAGAATCTTTCCCCCCGTGCCGCCGTTGCGCTTGCCCCGCAGCACGCCCAGGTAGTCCAACAGTACCCCTTTTCGGTCCTTGGACAGCCACACCATGGCGTAGCCTACCGTCTCCCCGTTCTCCGTAGCCACCAAGGGGTCGTACTGTCCCATCTCTAACAGCCGCAGCATGGCCCCCAGAGGCTTGAGCTCGCTTTGGGGAAAGTCATATTCCATCTCCTCCCGGTACAGGGAGGCCAGTTGTTTCTCATTGAGCGCTTTCAGTTCCATGTTCAAACTCCAGTGTCATCAAAATGGCGTCCTCTTTGGGATCGTCGTAGTACCCTCTTCGCCGCCCCACCTGGGCAAAGCCGTGTTTCATATAGAGGGCGATGGCAGGGGCGTTGGACGCCCGCACTTCCAAGGTCAAGAAGGCCAGCTTGGCCTGACCAAATCGGACAAAGGCGGCGATGAGCTCGTCGGCAATGCCCTGGCGGCGGACGTTGGCGGCCACCGCCACATTATTGATATACCCCTCGTCCAGCACCGTCTGCAACCCGGCGTAGCCCAACACCACGCCGTCCTCCCGCAGGGCCACGATGATGACGGCGGCCTCGTTCCACAGCTCCTGTTGCAGCATCTCCTCCGTCCAGGGGTGGGAGAAGCAGGCCCGCTCCAGGGCTGCAATCTGGGGGATCAGCTCGGCGGTCATGGGGGTCAGTGTATACTTCACGTGGTTCTACCTCCTGTTTAGTGGGCCTCGGCCCAGGTCTGGCCCACCTTGGCCTCGGCAGTGAGGGGCACCGCCAGCTGGGCCACCCCCTCCATCTCCTGGGTGAGGAGCCGGGCCACGGTGTCCGCCTCGGCCTGGGGACACTCCACGATGAGTTCGTCGTGGACCTGGAGCACCAACTGGGCCTGGAGTCCCTCTTGGGCCAGGCGATGCTCCACCCGAATCATGGCCAGCTTGATGATGTCGGCGGCGGTGCCCTGGATGGGCATGTTCAGGGCCACTCGCTCGCCGAAGCTGCGGGTGTTGAAGTTGGAGCTTTTCAGCTCGGGCAGCCAGCGGCGGCGGCCGTATAGGGTGGACACATAGCCCTGGCTCTTGCCCTGCTCCACCACGCCGTCCATATAGGCCCGCACTCCGGCGTAGTGGGCAAAATACTTCTCCATATAGCTCTTGGCCTGGGCCACGGAGACATGAATATCCTGAGACAGGGAGAAGGGGGAAATGCCGTAGACGATGCCAAAGTTCACCGCCTTGGCCGCCCGGCGCATGTCGGCCGTCACCCGGTCCGGGGACACCCCAAAGACCTGGGAGGCGGTGACGGTGTGGATGTCCACCCCGTCCCGGAAAGCCTGAATCATGGCCTCATCCCCGGACATGTGGGCCAGCAGCCGCAGTTCGATCTGGGAGTAGTCGGCGTCCACCAATACCCAACCGGGCCGGGCCACAAACATGGTGCGCATCTCCGCCCCCAGGGCGGTGCGCACAGGGATGTTCTGCAAGTTGGGCTCGGTGGAGGACAGCCGCCCAGTGGCGGTGACGGTGTTCTGGAAGCTGGTGTGGATGCGCCCGTCGGGGGCGATGACCTTGCTCAAGCCCTCCACATAGGTGGAGTTGAGCTTGGTCAGCTGCCGATACTCCAGCACCAGGGAGACGATGGGGTGCTGATATTGCAGCTTCTCCAGCACCTCGGCGTTGGTGGAGTACCCGGTCTTGGTCTTCTTGACGGGGGGCAGCCCCAGCTTTTCAAACAAAATGTGGCCCAGCTGCTTGGGAGAGAGGATATTGAACTCCTCCCCCGCCTGAGCATAAATTTCCTTCTGGGTGTCCGCAATGCGCCCGGTGAGCATCTCGCCAAATCGGGACAGGGCTCCCTTGTCCACCAACACCCCGCGCCGCTCCATGTTGGCCAGCACGGAGCACAGGGGAATCTCCATCTCCTGGAGCAACTTTGTTAGCCCCAGCTCGTCCAGCTGGGGGGCCAGCTTCTCGTAGAGGGCCTCAATGAAGGCGTTGTCTGCATACCATTTGGCCTGGGCCTTCACCTGGTCGGACAGGGCCCCGAAGGCCTCCTCGTCCCGCCAGGCCCTGGACTCCTCCAGCTCCTTTCTAAAATACTGCATGGACAGCTTGGACAAATCATAGCTGCCTGCGGTGGGGTCCAACAGATAGGCGGCCAGCTGGGTATCAAAGACAAACCCTTCGCCCTGGATGCCCTCCTCCAGCAGCTTCTCGCACAGCTCCTTCACCCCATGGGCCACCTTTTTCACCCCAGGGCCAAAGAGCTGGGCCAAGAAAGCCTGGTAATCCCCTTCGTAGCGGCTGCTGCGCACGTCGTACAGCCAGTCCTTGTCCCCTTCGCTGAGGCTCACCGTCACCCCGTCCAGATTGGGCAGGGGGAGCACCACCACATACTGAGCTGCCTGCCACTTTGGCAGCACCTGGGCCAGCTGCTCCTCGCCCGTGAGGTACACCCCCTCCACCCGAATTTCGGGGGTTTCTTCCACAGCTTGGGCGACCGGTGTGGAAGTGGGCCGCACTCCCAGCTTGTCGATGAGCTTGGAAAACTCCAGCTCCAGCAGCAGCTGGTACAGCTCATCGTTGTGGAAGGGCTGGCGCAGGGTGTCCTGGGGGTGGAAGTCCATGGGGGCCTCACAGCGGATGGTGGCCAGGTCGTAGCTCATCCGGGCGTCCCCCTCCCCCTCCACCAGCTTTTTCCGGGCGGCGGGCTTGACCTCCACCGTGTCCAGGTGGGCATACAGGTCGTCAATGGAGGGGTATTGGGCCAGCAGGGCCATAGCGGTCTTCTCGCCAATGCCCTTGACCCCGGGGATATTGTCCGAGGTATCCCCCATGAGGGCCTTGAGGTCGATGATATGGATGGGGTCGAAGCCGTACTCCTCCCGGAACACCTCCGGGGTCATGTTGCGGGTGGTGGTGCGGCCCATGCGGGTGGACACCAGCTTGACGGTGGTGGAATCGGTGATGAGCTGCAAGGAGTCCTTGTCTCCGGTGACCACCACAGTCTGGCCCCCTTCCTCTCCATTGATGCGGGCCATGGTGCCCAGCAGGTCGTCGGCCTCCCAACCCTCCAGCTCATAGCGGCGGATGTTCATGGCGTCCAGCAGCCGTTTCAGCACCGGCATCTGCACCGCCAGCTCCTCGGGCATGCCCTTGCGCTGGGCCTTGTAGCCCTCATAGGCCAGGTGGCGGAAGGTGGGCGCTTTCAAATCGAAGGCCACCGCCAGCCCCTCCGGCTGTTCCTCCTCCAGCAGCTTTAAGAGGATGTTGACAAAGCCGAAAATGGCATTGGTGGGCAGACCCTCCCGGGTGGACAGATTCTGACTGACCCCGTAAAAGGCCCGGTTGACGATGGAGTTTCCGTCGATGACCATGAGCTTCATAGTGTGGCTCTCCTTCCCTGGTGTGGGGTGTTGCGGTAATACTAACAGCTGATTATATCATTCTTCCCCACCCAAGGCAATCCCCACGCCTTTTCCCGGAAATTTCCTGCTGCGGACAAGGAAAACCGGCGGTCTCCCGCCGGTTTTCCCAATCTTATCCCAAGCCGTCCGACTCCTGGTCGTCGGCATCCGGTTGCTCTGGGTCAGACGCCGTCTGTTTCGTACTCTTGGCCTTCTTGACTCCCATCAGAGCCATCAAAACCACAGACACCACCGAAAGTACTCCACCGGATATGGTAGCCACCATGCTCTCATTGAAACCTAATGCCACCGCAATACCAGCCACAAGGCCTACCACAGCCACCCAGACTGCTTTATCGCTGAGTACAGCTTTCAGTCCTGTCATGGCAGTCCCTCCTTTTTCACAATCAGGGACTGGGAACTCCCCCACAGCCCCTATGCCATTGGTATGCAAAAACAATCGAGCCGGACTCTACGCCGCCCCCGTTTTCCCACTTTCTCTGTTGCCCTTTTCCCCGGTTGGTGGTATAATTGCTCCACTATCATACACAATGGGGTGGTTTTGCCTGACTGCCCCAATTTTATCATATGGAGGTTGTTCCATTGTCACTGTACGAAGCTGAGATCAACCGGCGGCGAACCTTCGCCATCATCTCTCACCCGGACGCCGGTAAAACCACCCTCACCGAGAAATTCCTCCTCTACGGAGGCGCCATTGCCCAGGCCGGCGTGGTCAAGGGCAAGAAGAATGCCCGGGCCGCCACCTCCGACTGGATGGAGATTGAGAAACAGCGCGGCATCTCCGTCACCTCTTCTGTGATGCAGTTCCAGTACGAGGGGTTCTGCATCAACATTCTGGACACCCCGGGACACCAGGACTTCTCTGAGGACACCTACCGCACCCTCATGGCCGCCGACTCCGCCGTGATGGTCATCGACGCCGCCAAGGGCGTGGAGGCTCAGACCCGGAAGCTGTTCAAGGTCTGCGCCATGCGGGATATCCCCATCTTCACCTTTATCAATAAGATGGACCGAGAGGCCCAGGACCCCTTTGACCTGTGCCAGGAGCTGGAGCGAGAGCTGGGCATCGACACCTATGCCGTCAACTGGCCCATCGGCTGCGGCAAGGAGTTCCAGGGCGTGTACGACCGCCAGCGCAAGAAGATCATCCACTTCACCTCCAACACCAACGCCAAGGCCGCCATCGCCACCGAGGTGAATCTGGACGACCCGGAGCTGGCGGGCCTCATTGGCGAGAGCCACTACCGCCAGCTGGTGGATGAGATTGAGCTGCTGGACGGGGCCTCCTGCGAGTTCGACATGGACCGGGTGCGCCACGGCAAGCTCTCCCCCGTGTTCTTCGGCTCCGCCCTGACCAACTTCGGCGTGGAGCCCTTCCTGGAGGATTTCTTGCGCATGACCACCGCCCCCCTGCCCCGCATGGCCGGGGAGGAGCTCATTGACTCCTTCGACGACGACTTCTCCGCCTTCGTCTTTAAGATTCAGGCCAACATGAACAAGGCCCACCGGGACCGCATTGCCTTCATGCGCATCGTCTCTGGCAAGTTCCAGGCGGACAAAGAGGTCTACCACGTCCAGGGCGGCAAGAAGATCAAGCTCTCCCGGCCCCAGCAGCTCATGGCCGCCGAGCGTGAGATCATTGAAGAGGCCTACGCCGGAGATATCATCGGCGTGTTTGACCCGGGCATCTTCTCCATTGGCGATACCCTGTGCACCGCCTCTCACAAGTTCCAGTTCAACCCCATCCCCACCTTTGCCCCCGAGCACTTCAAGCGGGTGCGGCCCCTGGACACCATGAAGCGCAAGCAGTTCCTCAAGGGCATGGAGCAGATTGCCCAGGAGGGCGCCATCCAGATCTTCAAGACCCCCTACTCCGGCATGGAGGAGGTCATTGTGGGCGTGGTGGGTACCCTGCAATTTGACGTGCTGGAGTACCGCCTGCGCAATGAGTACGGAGTGGACCTGTACGTGGAGGGTCTGCCCTACCAGTTCCTGCGTTGGATTGAGCACGACGGGGACGAGCCCCTCCGGGCCGACGACCTGGTGCTGCCCAACGACGCCATGCTGGTGGAGGACTACAAGGGCAACCAGCTGCTCCTCTTCGCCTCCGGCTGGTCCATCAACTGGACCGCCGACCGCAACAAGCAGCTGACTCTGCTGGAGTTCGGCGGCGCGCAGTTCTAAAGCCCTTCTCTCATCTGCCCAGTAGAAAGGGGGGTCCCTATGGCTGACCTATACGAGCAAATCACCCCGCCCCAGCAGCGCAAGGCCCCCAGCGGCCAGTGGAAACTCCTAGTGCTGCTGGCCATTGGCCTGATCTTGTTGCTGCTGTGTATCGTCCCGGTAGCCCGAATTCTGGGCCATCAGTACGGATATAAGCGGTTTGTCTCCGCCCTGTCCACCCAGACCTACCAGTGCTACTATCAGGACAATCTGCGGGCTGAGGTGGACGGCACCTCCCTGCGCATCACCGGAGACAACGCCTATGTGGTCTACAACGCCATCTCCGCTCTGGGGCCTGGCAAACTGCCTGGAAGCCTGCCCCAGGAGACCCCGGATGCTGTGCTGTACTACGGCGATGAGGCAGTGATGAAGCTGTGGAGTGTGGCTCTGTCCCAGTCCGACCGCCGCCCCAGCGGGGTGTACGTGGAGTTTGACGGCCCCGAAGGGGACTTCTCCTACATCATAAACGGAAAGGACATGTCTTACTTTTCCGCCGCCCTCTCCCCGGAGAAAAATCCGGCATGGGAGGAATAATCCAAATAGCATCCCCCTGGGCTGTGAACAGCCCAGGGGGATTTCTCGTTATGTCTCTTGGGGGTCCACCCATCCACAGCTGCGGCCCACCGCCTTGTGCCAACCCCGCAGCAACTTGTCCCGCTGGGGCTGGTCCATGTTGGGGGTGTAGAGGCTGTCCAGGGTCCACTGGGCCTTGATTTCCTCCAGGTCCCGCCAGAACCCGGTGGCCAAACCCGCCAGATAGGCGGCGCCCAGGGCGGTGGTCTCCCGAATCATGGGGCGGCGCACCTGCTTGCCCAGAATGTCCGCCTGGAACTGCATGAGGAACTTGTCTCGGGACGCACCGCCGTCCACGCTCAGCTCGGTGAGGTGGATGCCCGTGTCCTTCTCCATGGCCTCCACCAGGTCATAGCTCTGGTAGGCGATGGACTCCTGGGCCGCCCGGATGATGTGCTCCCGGGTGGTGCCCCGGGTGATGCCGATGAGGCAGCCCCGGGCGTACATGTCCCAATAGGGGGCACCCAGTCCGGTGAAGGCGGGCACCAGGTACACTCCTCCGGTGTCCGGCACCTTCTGGGCGTAGTACTCCGCATCCCGGGACTCGGTGATGAAGCGCAGCTCGTCCCGCACCCACTGGATCACCGCCCCGCCCACAAACACGCTGCCCTCCAGGGCGTACTGCACCTTGCCATTTAAACCGATGGCAATGGTGCTGATGAGGCCATTTTCACTGCGGTAGAGCTGGTCTCCCGTGTTCATGAGCAAAAAGCACCCGGTGCCGTAGGTGTTTTTCGCCTCGCCGGGGGCAAAACAGGTCTGGCCGAACAGCGCCGCCTGCTGGTCTCCGGCCATTCCCGCTATGGGCACTTCCACCCCCTGGAGGTTTACGTAGCCGTAAACTTCGCTGGAGTTGCACACCTTTGGCAGCATGCTCATGGGAATACCCAGCTTTTCACAGATGGTCTCGTCCCACCGCAGGTCCCGGATGTTGTAGAGCATGGTGCGGCTGGCGTTGGTGTAGTCGGTGACGTGGACCTTGCCCCCGGTGAGCTTCCACACCAGCCAGCTGTCCACGGTGCCGAACAGAAGTTCCCCCTGCTGGGCCCGCTCCCGGGCCCCCTCCACGTGGTCCAGAATCCACTGGATTTTGGTGGCGGAGAAGTAGGCGTCGATGAGCAGCCCCGTGTGCTCCTTCACGTATTCGGTAAAGGCCTCGTCCTTCTTCAGCTCCTCGCACAGCCCCGCCGTGCGCCGACACTGCCACACAATGGCGTTATAAATGGGCTTGCCTGTGTCCTTATCCCACACAATGGCGGTCTCCCGCTGGTTGGTGATGCCGATGGCGGCAATGTCTGAGGGGTCAATGCTGTTGCCCACCAGGGACTCAATGAGCACCCCGTACTGGGTAGAGTAAATCTCCATGGGGTCATGCTCCACCCACCCGGGCTTGGGGTAGTGCTGGGCAAACTCCCGCTGTTCCAAGGCCACAATGTTCTGCTGTCGGTCAAAGACAATGCAGCGGCTGCTGGTGGTGCCCTGGTCCAGGGCGATGACGTACTGTTTCATACTCTTCCGCCTCCTGTGTCTGGTGTTGCCGCATCAAACAAAAAAGAGCACAACTGGCGACTTGCCTCTCGCCCGTCCTGCTCCTCATCTTTCTTGGGTTGCACCCATTATGCCAGATTTTCACCCCCCTGTAAAGGGCTCCCCTCCCCGCCCGGAAAAAATCAGCGATACGACGCAAACCGCCCCCGGTTTTTCGTCACTGTGCACAGTCTAAAGGATGCGCCATTTCTATCCCTTGCTTTTTTCCACAAAACCGGATATAATGGCCCCAACAAACGGATAGACCAAGGGGTTGAGCGCAACGCAGGTGGGTGGCCGCAACAAGGGGGCTGGATCTGGGTTGCGTTTTGTTTTGGAAGGGAGGTCCTTTTCATGTATGACGTCATCATTTTGGGCTGTGGGGTGGTGGGGGCTGCCGCCGCCTACCACCTGGCCCGGTATCCCCTGAACGTGGCCATCTTGGAGGCTCAAAACGACGTGGCCAACGGCACCACCAAGGCCAACAGCGCCATCATCCACGCCGGGTACGACCCGGAGCCAGGCACCCTCATGGCCCAGCTGAACGTGGAGGGAAACCGGATGGCCGGGGACATCTGCCAAAAGCTCCAGGTGCCCTTTGCCCGGGTGGGTAGCCTGGTATTGGCCTTTGATGAGGGAGACCTTCATACCCTGCGCACCCTCTACCACCGAGGTGTACAAAACGGTGTTCCGGGTCTGGAACTGCTGGACGCCGCCCAGGTGCGCCAAACAGAGCCCAACCTCAGCAAGAACGTGGTGGGCGCCCTCTACGCCCCCACCGCCGGCATTGTGGACCCCTGGCAGTACGCCCTGGCCATGGCAGAGGCGGCGGTGGTCAACGGCGTGGAGCTCCACCGCTCCGCCCCTGCCACGGCCATCACCCCCATGGAGGGCGGCTACGCCGTCACCACCCCCAAGGGGGTGTTTGAGGGGAAGTACATCCTCAACGCCACCGGGGTGTTCTCCGACCAGGTGCATGGGCTCTTAGAGAAGCCGGACTATGCCATCACCCCCAACCGGGGCGAATACTACCTGCTGGACAAGAGCCAGGGGCACCAGGTCTCCCACGTGGTATTCCAGTGCCCCAACGAGCGGGGCAAAGGGGTGTTAGTGGCCCCCACCATCCACGGCAATCTCATTGTAGGCCCCAACGCCCAGCCGGTGGATGACCGCCACGACCTGGGCAACACCGCCCAGGGACTGGCCTTTGTCAAGGAGCAGGCCCTGCGCTCGGTGCCCGGCCTCAACTTTGGGGAGAACATCCGCAACTTCGCCGGACTGCGGGCCAACTCCACCCGCTCCGACTTCATTCTGGAGGAGAGTAAAAACCACCCCGGCTTCTTCGACCTGGCGGGGGTCAAGTCCCCCGGCCTGGCGGCCAGCGCCGCCATTGGCCAGTGGGCCTGTGCGCGGATTTTGGAGAAGGAGCCGGACCTGCGGCCCAAACCGGACTTTGTGGACCAGCGGTCCCACGTGATGTTCCAACACCTCTCCCCCCAGGAGAAAAACGCCCTCATCGCCCAGGACCCCCGGTATGGCCGGGTGGTCTGTCGGTGCGAGACGGTCACCGAGGGGGAGATCGTGGCTGCCCTCCACGCCCCCATCCCGCCCTACACCATCAACGGGGTGAAGCGGCGGTGCAATGCGGGCATGGGCCGCTGTCAGGGTGGCTTCTGCGCCCCCAGGGTCCAGGCCATCATTGCCCGGGAGCTGGGGCTGGATCCCTGTGAGGTGCTGCTGGACCAGGAGGGCTCCTACCTGCTCACCGGAGAGACCAAGGGCCAAGGAGGGAACGCTCATGTATGAACTCATTGTCATTGGCGGCGGGCCCGCCGGACTGGCCGCCGCCCGGGAGGCCTGGGACCAGGGGCTGCGGAAGGTGCTAATTTTGGAGCGGGACCAGGAGCTGGGCGGCATTCTCAACCAGTGCATCCACAACGGCTTTGGGCTCCACCACTTCAAAGAGGAGCTCACCGGGCCGGAATACGCCGCCCGATTCATTGGGCAAATACAGGACACCCAAGTGGAAGTGCAGCTGGACACCATGGTGCTCCAGCTCCTCCCCGGCACTCCCCACCAGGTCCACTGCGTCAGCGCCCAACACGGCTATCAAGTGCTGGAAGCCCAGGCGGTGGTGCTGGCCATGGGCTGCCGGGAACGGGCCCGGGGGGCCATCGCCATCCCCGGAGAGCGTCCGGCGGGCATCTTCACCGCCGGGGCCGCCCAGCGGTACCTGAATATGGAGGGGTACATGGTGGGCCGCCGGGTGGTCATCCTGGGCAGCGGCGACATTGGCCTTATCATGGCCCGGCGCATGACCCTGGAGGGGGCCAAGGTACTGGCCTGTGTGGAGCTGATGCCCTACTCCAGCGGCCTCACCCGCAACATCGTCCAGTGCCTGGAGGACTACTCCATTCCCCTCTACCTCAGCCACACCGTCACCGATCTCCGGGGCCACAACCGCCTGGAACAGGTGGTGGTGAGCCGGGTGGACGAGCACCGCCGCCCTATCCCCGGCACGGAAATGGTCTTTGATTGCGACACCCTGCTTTTGAGCGTAGGGCTCATCCCGGAAAACGAGCTCACCCGCCAGGCGGACATTCCCATGGATGGACGCACCCACGGGGCGGTGGTATATGAAAACATGGAGACCCAGGTGCCCGGCATTTTCGCCTGTGGCAACGTGCTCCACGTCCACGACCTGGTGGACTATGTCACCGCCGAGAGCCAGCGGGCGGGGACTGCCGCTGCCCGCTATGTCCAGGGGGAACCAACCACCGCCGAAGCCCTTCCCCTCACCCACAGCTCTGGGGTCAGCTACACCGTTCCCCAGCGCATCCGCCGGGGCAGCGGCAACGTGCAGGTGCTGTTCCGGGTGGGTCGCGTATTTGGGGATAGCCGCATTGTGGTAAAAGACGAAGCAGGCAATCCCATTGCCCAGTTCCCCCGCTCCCACATAGCCCCGGGGGAGATGGAGCAGATCACCCTGCCCGGGGTGCTGCTGGACCGGGCTGTCGGGGGCCTCACCATATCCATTGAGGAGGTGGAAGGGACATGAGAGAACTGGTATGCATTGTCTGCCCCAAGGGGTGCCGCCTCCAAGTGGATGAGGAGCACGGCTACGCCGTCACCGGGAATAGCTGCCCCCGGGGGGCAGAGTACGGCAGAAACGAGCTGCTCCACCCCACCCGGGTGCTCACCAGCACGGTATGCATCCAGGGCGGGCTCCACCGCCGCCTACCCGTGAAGACCACCGCCCCCATCCCCAAGGAGTTGATCTTTGAGGCCATGGATGCCCTCAATGGCGTGCGCCTCACCGCCCCGGTGCACCTGGGACAGGTGGTGATTCCCAACCTGCTGGGAACCGGGGTGGATGTGGTGGCCACCCGGGATATGACCTAACCCATTCCAACCCTTGATTGCATAAAAAAGTACGGTCAGCTTGACGCTGACCGTACTTTTTTATCATGTTAGCCGTTGCGGCGGCGGCGCACCACGGTGACAGCGCCAAGCACCATCACGGCGGCGGCCAGCGCGGCCACATAGCCCATCAGCTGGGCGGAATCGCCCGTCTGAGGCACGTTCTCGGGCTTCTCGGTGGCCTGGGGCTTTTCAGTGGCCTCAGGATTCTGGGAAGCCTCGGGCTTGTCGGTGGTCTCGGGCTCATCGCTGGGCTCGGGGGTGCCCTCAGCGGTGAGGCCGTTCATGGCCTCGTTGAGGGCGGCCACAGCGGCGTCCACGGTGGCCTGATCATCCTCAGACAGCGTGGCGTCTGCCATCACAGCCTGGGCATTGGCCAGAGCGGTGCGGAAGGTAGCCACGGACTCGGCGGTGTAGCCGGAGAGGACGATGCTCTCAGCCTTGCCGATGAGGTCTTCCAGGATGGACTTGTCCGCCTTAAAGCGCTGGGCCAGGATGGCATTGAGCAGGGCCTCGGCGGCGGGCTGCACGTCCTCCTCCATGGCGTCGCCGTCGGCGTACACGTCCTTGGCCTTGGCCAGGGCATCCACCAGCTCCTGCCAGTGGTCGGCCATATACTGGTCGGCATTGGCCACCATGTCGTCGGCCTTGGTGATCAGCTGCTCCAGCAGGGTCTTGTCGCCTTGCACCAGGCCCAGACCCCAGATGCCCTCCAGCAGGTTATCCCAAGCGTTGTTCACCTCAGCCTGGGTGGCATTCTCGTCGGCCATCACAGCCTTGGCCTCATCCAGAGCCGTCTGGAAGGCAGCCACGGCGGAGTCGGTGACGCCGGTGGTGTCCAGCCCCTCGGCGTAGGCGATGGTCTTCTCCAGCAGGGTCTTGTCCACGTCGCCGGGGGCGGGCTCGCCGCCCTTGGTGACGGTGACGGTCCACGCAGCGCTGACGGAGTCCTCCCCGCTGGTGGCGGTGACGCTCACCACGGCAGTGCCCTCCTTGCGGGCGTTGAGGGTCACGGTGGCGGTGTCGGCACCCTCTGCAATCTCCACGGCGTCCCCGTCCTTAACGGTCCAGGTGTAGGTGGGATTGTCCAGGCCAGCGGCCACAGCGTTCAGGGTGAAGCTGTCGTCCACGGCCACCTCAGAGGCGCCGCCGATCTTCACGCTGGCGCCGGTGGTGTTGGTCCAGATGAGCATCTGGCTGCAGTTGTTCTGGCCTTCCACCCCGTCGTTGCCCCGGTTGTTCCAGGCATAGTAGGGAATGGCCTGGAGCTTGGCGTCGATGAGGTTTCTGTTGTCGTTGTACTTCACGTCTCCGGTGATCTCCACCACGCCGTTGAGGAGGTCCTCATTGTAGGTGGCGGTGAGCTGGGCATCCCGGGGAATGACAAAGTTCAGGGGGCTGAAGTTGGCAATGTCGCTGTTGAGCTGGGCGTTTCCGGCCATCTCAATGCTGTACACGATGGGACCACGCTGGATGGCGATGCGGCCCTGGTTGGCCTCCACGTTGGGGTCGGCCTCGGTCATGCGGACCTCCATGGGCATGTCGATGCGCACCACGTCGCCCTTCTCCCAGGTGCGGGTGATGGCCACATAGCCCTTCTCAGCCTCAGCGGTGACCTTCTCGCCGTTGACGTAGATGGACACTTCCTTGTTGGCCTGCTCCTGGGTCCAGCCGGGGATGCGGATGTTCATGGTGAACTCCTTGGCCTCGTCAGGGGTGACGGTGAGCTTCACAGCGCCGTCCCAGGGGTACTCGGTCTCCTGAGTCAGGTTCACGTTGGTGCCGTCGATGTTCAGGTTGCCCTCGCTGCCGATGTACATGTTCACAAACAGCTTGTCACCGTGGATGGTGTACATGTACTCGCTGAGCTTGGCGATGGTACGCATCAGGTTGGGGGGGCAGCAGGCGCAGGCGAACCAGTCGGAACGGGGATCGCCGTTCTTGGCCTCCAGGTAGGTGCTGTAGTAGAACTTGTCTCCGGTGAGGTTGGTGCCCACCAGAATGGCGTTGTACAGGTTCTTCTCCACCACGTCGGCGTACTTGGCGTCCTCGTGGATGAGGTTCATCCGCTGGTTCCAGTTGGCCAGGGCGATGGTGGCGCAGATCTCACAGTAGGAGTCGTCATTGGGCAGCTCGTAGGGATCGCCGAAGTCCTCGCCGTGGGAGCGCACGCCAATGCCGCCGGTGATGTAGGTCTTGGTGTTGGCCACGGAGTCCCAGATGGCATCCATGGTGTTCAGGTAGGCCGCCCGGTCCGGATCGTCCTCGGGCAGCAGGGTGGCCACGTCGGTGACACCGGTGTAGAAGTAGCAGGCACGCACAGCGTGGCCCACAGCCTCGGTGATGGTCATGATGGAGTCATTGTCCTGGGAGTACTCGCCGCCGTTGTAGCCGCTCTCGCGCTGATCTTTATCAACACCGCGGCGGTCAATGAGGGTCTTCACGGTCTGGATGTACTTGTCTCCGGTGCCCTCGCCCTCGTACTCCTCCACCAGCTTGGCAAACTTCACCATAGCCAGCTCGATTTCCTCATGGCCGGGGACCTCGTGGCGGGTGCCGTTGGGGCCAAACAGGTCCACGATCTCGTCGGCAAACCGACGGCCCACCACATACAGGCTGTAGTCGGGATCGCCGATGCCCTCACGGTAGCGGGTGTAAGCCACCACGCCCTCCAGGAAGTGACCGGCGTTGTACATCTCGTGGTTGGAGAAGTCGTGCCACCGGTGGGTGCCAGCGGAGCTGCCGCCGGCGTGTCCGGTGCTTCTCAGGGTGAAGTGGGTGTTGATGTAGCCGTCGGCGTACTGCACCTGCTCAATGAGAGAGATCCAGTAGGCCAGCTTCTCCTCCAGCTTCTCACGCTGGGCCACCATCTCGGGGTCGGTGTCGTCGTGAATGACGGACAGGGTGTAGGAGATGGCCTCAATGCTCTTGTAGATGTCGGAGTCCTGGAACACATAGCCCTGGAACTCGTCGTAAGGCTCGCCATTGAGCTTGGCAATGGCGTTGACGAAGTTGGGCTCGCCGCCGGAGGCCTGCTCAATCTGATAGATGGCCTTGTTCAGGGAGTTGACGGCATTGACCTTCTGCTTGGGGTTCCAGAAGTTATCGGTGAGCTGCACGTTCTCAAAGGTGACGGTGCTGTTGGCCACGGGGGTGACCACAGGCTCGTTGACGGTGACACGGGCCACTGCCTCCAGAGTCTCGTCGCCAGACACCACGGTACCCTTCACCTCAAAGGTGGTACCCACCTTATCCTCGGCGTACAGAGCGGGGTCCACCTCTTCCCAGGTCACGGGGACCAGGGAGGCGTTGAACTCCTCGGCGAAGTTGTAGCCGGTGGGGCCGTACAGGTCAGGGGTTGGGTCGTCAAAGGCGATGCCGTTGGCCACCACGGTCTTGGGCAGGATGGGAGCACGGCCCGCCTCGGTGGCGGTGACATACTCGTCCAGGCTCTCGATGCCGTCCACCTTCACCTCCAAGGTGTCGGTGCGGGTGACGGTCTGGCCCTCCTCCTGCCGGGACACGGTGACCTTCAGAGTGCCGTAGCCGCTGTCCTTGGCAGCCAGCTGCACCTGAGACTCGTTGGTGGCACCCACAATCTCCATGTACTGGCTGCCCTCGGTGAGCTCCCACTGGTAGCTCAGGCCGTCCAGCCCTGCGGGGAGGCTCTCGGCAGTGAAGGTGCCCGTCTCGCCCTTGAGAATGCGCTCCTTGCCGGTGATCTGGGTGGAAACCAGCTCGTTCCACTCGGCGGTCATCTCCTCGCCGTACACCTCCCACTCGCCGATGCCCACGCCGTTGGCGCCGGACCCGTTGCGGTCGATCTTCAGGCGGATCTGGGTGGTCTTCACCGGCTCCTGGAAGGAGACCACGTTCCAGTAGCGGTTGTTGCCGTTGAGGTAGCTGCCGGGCTGGTCGGAGGCGGCCTCGGCGCTGCCGTACTTGACGCCCACGGAGGAGACCACCTGGCCGGACTCGTTGGTCATGTTGGTGATCTTCTCCCACTGGCCGGACTCGTGGTTGTAGTACTCCACCTCACAGCTCTTGGGGAAGGTGACGTTGCCGGAGGCGGTGAGGTTGCCGTTATCCGCCCAGTACATCACCCGCATGCTGTTGAGCACATAGGGGGCGTCCCAGGTCAGGGTGACGGTGGTGGGATAGGTGCTGCTGTTCCAGGTGTTCCAGGAGGTGCTGGCGTTGGTGGCCAGCTGCCCGTTGTTGACGTTGGTCACCGGGGTGTTCTGGGCGTCCGCAGAGGCGGTGGCCTGGAGGGCCACGTTGTCCCCGTCGGTCTGGGCCAGCTTGGTGCCGTACACTTCCACCTCGCCGATGCCCACGCCGGTCTGGCCGCTGCCGTTGCGGTCGATGACCAGGCGCAGCTTGCTGGTCTGCACCGTCTCGTTCATGGCCACGCCATTCCAGTAGCGGTTGGCGCCGTTGGCAAACTGGCTGGCGTCGGTGCCCGCCTCATCGGCGGTACCGAACTTCACCCCCACGGTGGAGGTGTCCGCCCCGGTCTCGTCCACCAGCTGGGTCACATCCACCCACTCCTTGGAGCGCTCATTGTACCACTGGAGCTGGCAGGAGGCGGGGAACTGCACCCCGTCATTGTCCGACCACCACATGACCCGCACGCTGGAGATGTCATAGGTGGCGTTGCCCCAATCCAAATCCACGGTGACGGGATACTCCACGTCGCCAGCCTCGGACCAGGTGTTCCAGGTGGTCCAGTTGCCGTCTGCCAGGGTGCCGTCGTTGATGGCGGCCTCGGCGTTGTCCGGCAGGGTGGTATTGGTGTAGGAAGTGGTCACCGAGGCCTCACCGGCCACGTTGGTGCCGGAGGCGATGGTCTGATAGCCAAAGGCCTCCCACTCGCTGATGCCCACACCGTTGGTGCCGGTGCCGTTGCGCTGGACCTTCATCACCAGCTGGGTGGTGGTGATGGGCTCAGAAAATTCCACGTAGTTCCAGTACTGGTTGTTGCCGTTGATGCCGTTGTTGGAGCTGGAATCCACTTCCACGCCCACCTCGTCGGTGGGCATGCCTTTCTCATTGGTCATCCCGGTGATCTGGTGCTCGTTGCCCTCGCTGTCCACATAGTACAGAGCAGCGGACTTAGGGAAGGTGACGTTGGCGTTGGAGTTCAGGGTGGCGTTATCCGCCCACCAGATCACCCGCATGCCTGTGATGACCTGCTCGGACTCCCAGGTCAGGGAGGTGGTGACGGGATAGGCCTCGTCGTTGGTGCCCCAGCTGTTCCAGCTGGAGTAGGGGTCGGAAGTGGCCAATGCTCCGTCGTTCATGGCATCGGGAGAGATGCCCCAAACATTGGTGTAGGATGCGCCTGCGGTGGCCTTGAGGGCAATGTTGTTGCCCAGATTCTCACCGTCTGTCTGCACGTAGTTGTACAGCTGGCTGCTGTCGTCCTGAGTCTCAGCTCTGGCCGGACTCATGGGAACCATGGACAACACCATGGCCGCACTGAGAAGGCCTGCTGCAACGCGTTTGTTTCCGAACTTCTTGAAACTCTTCATGTTTTCCCCTCTCTTTTATCATAGTCTTGAGTCTTGCATGGTTCTCTTGCGGAACGCTGCCTTCCACACCTGCTGTCTGGCCTTCGCCTCCTTCCGCTCCCCTCGCAGGGAAGAACAGTTCCCCGACCGAAACAATCAGGGAAATTGGTTTTACAATTGGATGCTCTCTTTCATACAAACTGCACATATGTCTGTTGTCTTTATTATTGATGTTAGCATTTGCCCTTCCAAAAATCAACACATTGCACAGAGATTTGATATTTTCCACCATTCCAACAATACAAATTATACAACACCCAGCTTTTCAACCGTTTTCTCCGGCAATCCCCCCATAACACGTTAGAATTTTCAAATATTTCTCATTTGCTGCCACTCATTTCCTTGCCCTGACACCTGGATTTCCCCTCAAATTCCGGGACACTCGCCCTCCTCGCCCCCTGGTTTTCCCAGAGATTTGTACCAAATTTTCAAGCACACAAATTTATTGCATGGCCTTTATAAAATAAAAGTTGTCTGTTTTTAAGCGGTGTCCGGGCATGAAAGAAAGCCCAGAGTACGCCGAAGCATACTCTGGGCCCTGCTATTTGGGAAGGTTTGATCACACAGCCTCGTGGAAGGTCCGCTTGATGACCTCCAGCTGCTGCTCCCGGCTCAGGCGGTTGAAGTTCACCGCATAGCCGGACACACGGATGGTGAGGGTGGGGTACTGCTCGGGGTGCTCCATGGCGTCCAGCAGCACCTGACGGTCCATGACGTTGACGTTCAGGTGGTGGGCGCCCTGGACGAAGTAGCCGTCCAGGATGGACACCAGGTTGGTGACCCGCTCCTGCTGGCTCTTACCCAGGGCATTGGGGACAATGGAGAAGGTGTTGGACACGCCGTCCTGGCACACGCCCCGGTATGGGATCTTGGCCACGGAATTGAGGCTGGCCAGAGCGCCGTTCTCGTCCCGGCCATGCATGGGGTTGGCGCCGGGGGCGAAGGGCTCGCCGGCCTTGCGGCCGTCGGGGGTGGAGCCGGTCTTCTTGCCGTACATCACGTTGCTGGTGATGGTGAGGGCGGAGAGGGTGTGGATGGCGCCCCGGTACAGGGGGTGCTTCTTGAGCTCGGCGGAGAAGTAGGCGGCGATCTCCACGGCGATGTCGTCCACCCGGTCGTCGTCGTTGCCGTACTTGGGGAAGTCGCCCTCCACCTCAAAGTCCACGGCAATGCCGTCCTCATTGCGGATGGGCCGCACCCTGGCAAACTTGATGGCGGACAGAGAGTCGGCGGCAATGGACAGACCCGCCACGCCGAAGGCGGCCAGGCGCTCCACCAGGGTGTCGTGGAGGGCCATCTGACTGGCCTCGTAGGCGTACTTGTCGTGCATGTAGTGGATGATGTTGATGGTGTCCACGTACAACTCAGCCACGTAGGACAGAACCTTCTTGTAGTTGGTGAGCACCTTGGAGTAGCTGAGCACCTCGTCCTCGTCCCGGATGATGCCGGGCACCACGTGGAGGCCCTTCTTCTCGTCCACACCGCCGTTGATGGCGTACAGCAGGCTCTTGGCCAGGTTGGCACGGGCGCCGAAGAACTGCATCTGCTTGCCCACAGCCATGGCGGACACACAGCAGGAGATGCAGTAGTCGTCCCCGTACAGGGGGCGCATCACGTCGTCGTTCTCATACTGGATGGAGTCGGTGGCGATGCTCATCTTGGCGCAGTAGTCCTTCCAAGCCTGGGGCAGGTTCTGGCTCCACAGCACGGTGAGGTTGGGCTCGGGAGCGGTGCCCAGGTTGGTGAGGGTGTGGAGGTAGCGGAAGCTGTTGCGGGTCACCAGGGTGCGGCCGTCAATGCCCATGCCGCCCAGGGACTCGGTGATCCAGGTGGGATCGCCGCCGAACAGCTCGTTGTACTCGGGGGTACGCAGGTGACGCACCAGGCGCAGCTTGATGATGAACTGGTCGATAAGCTCCTGGGCCCCCTGCTCGTCCAGCAGGCCACGGTCCAGGTCCCGCTGGATGTAGATGTCCAGGAAGGTGGCGGTGCGGCCCAGAGAGGTGGCGGCGCCGTTGTTCTCCTTCACGCCCGCCAGATAGGCCAGGTACAGGTTCTGCACGGCCTCATGGGCGTTCTCGGCGGGGCGGGTGACGTCACAGCCGTAGCGGCTGGCCATGTGGGTGAACTCCTTGAGGGCCCGAATCTGGGTGCTCACTTCCTCCCGCAGGCGGATGCGCTCCTCGGTCATGGGGCCGTCCAGCATGTCCAGGTCCTTCTGCTTCTCCTCGATGAGGAAGTCGGTGCCGTACAGGGGCACCCGGCGGTAGTCGCCCACCAGACGGCCACGGCCATAGGCGTCGGGCAGACCGGTGAGCAGGCCAGCGGTGCGGGCCAGACGGGTGCGCTTGGGGTAGGCGTCAAACACGCCCTCGTTGTGGGTCTTGCGGTAGAGGCTGAAGTGGCGCTCGATCTCGGGGTCCAGCTCGTAGCCGTACTCGTGGAGGGCGGACTCGGCCATACGCATACCGCCGTACAGGTTCACGATACGCTTGAGGGGGGCGTCGGTCTGGAGTCCCACGATGACCTCGTTCTCCTGGTCAATGTAGCCGGGCTCGAAGTTGTCAATGCCGGACACCACGTGGGTCTCCACGTCGATGATGCCCTTTTTCAGCTCCTCCACAATGAGGGCGTGGGCCTTCTCCCACACCTTGGCGGTGCGGGGGGAGATGGGAGCCAGGAAGCTGTCATCTCCGGTATAGGGGGTGTAGTTCTTCTGAATGAAGTTGCGCACATTCACCAGGTGGCGCCATTCGCCGGTGCGAAAGCCCTCCCAGGCGGTGCAGTTGACATCAATGCTCATGGGAATGTACCTCCTTATCAAATATGGGGAAACGCTCGGTCAAACTTCTCCTGCCACCCGGCCAGAGCGTCCTTGGCCAGGGGCTCCACCCCCTCCAGGGGGTAAGGATATCCCAGGGTGTGGTACTTGTGTACCCCCAGGGTGTGATAGGGCAACAGTTCTACCCGGCGCACATGGCGCAAGGTGGAGACAAAGTCCAGAAGCCCTTGCAAATGCTCGTCGCCGTCGGTGAGCCCGGGCACCACCACGTGTCGAATCCACAGGGGCACCTCTTGGGCCTGTAATTGGCTGAGAAACGCTCTCCATTCCCCGGTGTCCCGGCCTGTGACCGCCTGGAACCCCTGGGGGGTGTAGTGCTTGATGTCCAGCAGCACCAGGTCGGTGTGGGACAGAATCCGCTCATAGTCCCCCAGCCCGCACCCGGCGGTGTCCAGACAGGTGTGAATGCCTTCCTTTTGACACAGCTCCAGGGCCTGGGCCAAAAACTCCGGCTGCAACAGCGGCTCACCGCCGGAAAAGGTGACCCCGCCGGTGGCGCCGTAGTAGGATTTGAACCGGCGCAGCTTGGCCACCAGTTCCTCCGGCGTCATCTCCTTGGCGGCAGCGGCGCCACACTCCCAGGTGTCCGGGTTGTGGCAGTACTGGCACCGCAGCCCACACCCCTGGAGAAACACCACGGTGCGAATGCCGGGGCCGTCCACCAGCCCCATGCTCTCCACAGAGTGAATGCGTCCTTTCATTGTGAACTCCCTTCTTTTTCCATTTGTTGGATAAAGAAAAAGACCGACCCACTGGGACCTTTTTCTTGCCCAGACGGTCGGCCGGCTTTCACGATCATACGCCACGTGGTTGATTCCACTTAATACCGCCAGGTGTATGATCACCGTGAGTACAGGCTACTATATCTTGTGTCATTTGTCAAGCTTCATTTTTATTTCCCATTATTTTTCAATTTCTGGACACTTTTTAAGAACTCCGCAAGGAGTTGTATCGAAGTTGTAAATTCTGCACGCCGACCCCCTGGAGCCGTTGCCATTTCCCCTGTGGCATACTATAATGTGCCATAACAACGACAAGGAGATGTGCCACATGGCAAAACGGTACAAAAGAAAAACTGCCCGCTCCGGTCTGGAGACCGTGGTCAATCTGCTGGCCCTGCTGTTGTTTGCCGTTCTCGGCATCGGCTTTGTGGCCGCGCTCTTCTTCACTCACATGCTCACCCCCCTGCTGTTGGCCCTGATTGCGGCGGCAGTGGTGGTGGCCGTAGTGGTGGTGTTTGCTCTGCGGTTCAGCCGCGGCCCCGCCAAGCGCACGGCAGGTTCCGTGCTGTCCGTGGTGTTCTGTCTGGTGTTCGCCGTGGGTATTGTCTATGCCCGGGTGGGCCTGGACACCCTGGACCGGGTCACCAACCCGGAGGCCCAGACCCTGGCCATGTCCGTGTATGTGCGGGGAGATGATACCCGCAGCATGGACGAGCTGCTCCAGCACCCCTTTGGCATGCTCAGCGCCGACCAGACCGACACCCAGGCGGCGGTGAAACAGCTGGACGCCAAGTACAGCGTCACCCTCACCCCCCAGGGCTATCCTGAGGCAACCAAACTGGTGGACGCCCTCAACAACAAGGAAATCGACGCCATTTTGGTCAACCAGAGCCACATGACCGTGCTGGACGACCTGGAGGAGTACAAGGACGTGATGCAGAGTTTGCGCATGGTGGACACCATTCAGGTGCCCCTCCAGGCCAGCGCCGCTCCCCAGCCCACCACCGCTCCCGCCATCCCCCTGGACCAGCCCTTTACGGTATATATCAGCGGCAGCGACTCCCGAAGCAGCGATATCTCCACCTCGGGCAACAGCGATGTGAACATCATCGCCACCATCAACCCCAAAACCCACCAGGTGCTGCTGGTGTCCACTCCCCGGGACTACTTCATTCCCCTGTCCTTCTCAGGCGGAGTCCCGGACAAGCTCACCCACGCCGGGGGCCGGGGCATTGAGGAGAGTATCAAAACTCTGGAAATGCTCTACGACATAGAGCTGGACTACTACTTTAAGGTCAACTTCGCCGGATTTGAGGGCATCATTGACGCCCTGGGCGGCATTGACGTGTACTCGGACTACGACTTCGAGTCCTATATCTCCGACTACACCTATGAAAAGGGTGTCAACCACATGGACGGCGAGAAGGCCCTGTACTTCGTCCGGGAGCGGTACAACCTCCCCAAGGGCGACTATCAGCGGGGCATCCACCAGATGCGGATGATCGAGGCTGTGGCGGACAAGGTCCTCTCCCCCGCCATCCTCACCCAGTACCTCCCCTTCATGGACGCCGTGGGCAACTGCTTCCGCACCAGCATTCCCTCTGACTTCATCACCGATATGGTGCAAAACCAGCTGCAAACCGGCGGGGACTGGAACATCGTCAGCTACTACGTCTCCGGCTCCTTCAGCAAGGAGTACACCTACAGCTATCCTGACTGGCATCTGGATGTCATTGTCCCTGATATGACCACTGTGGAGACCGCCAAGCAGCTCATGGAGCAGGTACGCAACGGAGAAATCGTCACCTCCCCCCAGTCATAATCAATCTCACAGACGGCCCGGCGCTTGAAGCGCCGGGCCGTCTGTAATTTCCCACAAAAATCGAAAACAGGTGGAAATTCCCGGATACTTCCATTGCCATTTTCCTTCTTTTGTACTATAATGTCGGAAGTTATCCGCTGCGGCAGGGTCGCCGCACACATCACCCTGACGCCCGCCCCTCTGGAAGCGGTGTCAAAGGAAGGAACATATTATGGGAAAATATCCAAACAAGAAGTCTGGACGCCTTGGTTTTGACTTTTTTCTCAACAAACTCGCCCTGATTGCCTTTACCATATTAGGCGGATATTTTGTCTACACCGCCATCTCCACCCAGATGCTGGACGCTTTGCGCATCGGGCTGCTGTGCGCAGTGGTAGCCGTTCCCGTGATCGTGGTGTGGTGGCTGAGTCTGACCCGTTCCAAGCCGGTGCGGCTGGCCATCGGCTCGGTGCTGGCCATGATCTTCTGCCTGATCTTCGCCGTGGGCATTCGCTACATCAACATCGGCATGGACACCCTGAACAACATCACCGCCGAAGAAGATGAGACCTCTCTGATGACCGTCTATGTCCGCTCCGATGATGACCGGAACATGGAGGACCTGCTGGACGAGACCTTCGGCACCCTGTCCATGACGGAGGCCAACACCAAGGCCGCCATCCAGCAGCTGGACCAGGAATACAAGACCACCCTTTCCACCAAAGCCTACGCCAGCGCCACCGAGCTGGTGGACGCCCTGGCTGAGGGCGAGGTGGATGCCATTCTCACCGACCAGGGCCACATGAGTGTGCTGGAGGACCTGGAGGGCTATGAGGACGCCATGGACGGGCTGCGGGAAGTCAAGTCCTTCCGCGTGGTGGTGGAGACGGAGAACAACAACGACAAGACCTCCATCTCCAAGGCGGACTCTGTGTTCTCCGTGTACATCAGCGGCAGCGACTCCCGGGACAGCAACATCATGGCCACCGGCCGCAGCGACGTGAACATCATCGCCACCGTCAATACCGAGACCCGCCAGGTGCTGCTGCTCAACACCCCCCGCGACTTCTATATTCCCCTGGCCCGCAGCAGCTCCTACGACTACCCCGACAAGCTCACCCACGCCGGACTCTACGGTGTGGACGAGAGCAAGGACACCCTGGCCCAGTACTACGGCATCGACATCGACTACTACTTCCGGGTAAACTTCACCGGATTTGAGACCATCATCGACGCCCTGGGCGGCATTGAGGTGGATTCCGAGCACGACTTCTACTCCACCATCGCTCCCACCACCATCCACTACACCCAGGGCATCAACAAGCTGGACGGCTACGAAGCTCTGTACTACGTCCGCGAGCGCTACGCCTTTGTCAACGGCGACTATCAGCGCGGCATCAACCAGATGCAGGTCATCCAGGCCGTGGCTGGGAAGGCCATGTCCCCCGCCATGCTCACCAACTTCACTTCCCTGATGGATGCAGTGGATGACTGCTTCAAGACCTCCATCCCCACCGACCTCATCACCGCTCTGGTGCGGGATCAGCTGGCCAACGGCGGCGACTGGAACATCGTCACCTACTACGTCTCCGGCACTGGTTCCAGCGAGTACACCTACTCCATCCCCAGCCAGAAGGCCTACGTCACCATCCCCGATGAGTCCACCGTGGAGATGGCCAAGGACCTGATGCAGCAGGTGCGGGACGGCAAGATCATTGAGGACCCCAACGCAGCGACCTCTGACGCCCCTTCCTATTAACAAATACCGATTTAGGCCAGGTGTGCATGCACCTGGCCTTTCTCTTAGGAGGAATTGACATGGCAACTATCATCTATGTGGACACCCTGGACCACCCGGGGCTGGACGCCTTCGCCCGCCTCACCGAGGCCCAGCTGAGAAACCGAAAGGAGCCGGAAAAGGGCATCTTTATCGCCGAGAGCCCCAAGGTCATTGAGCGGGCGTTGAATGGGGGCTATGAGCCCCTCTCCTTTCTCATGGAGGAAAAGCACATCACCGGACAGGCCCAGCCCCTTCTGGAGCGGTGCTCCGGGGTGCCGGTGTACACCGGGCCCTCGGACCTGTTGGCCCAGCTCACCGGATTTCCCCTCACCCGAGGGGTGCTGTGCGCCATGCGCCGCCCCCTCCTCCCCTCGGTGGAGCAGCTGTGCCGCAACGCCCACCGGGTGGCGGTGCTGGAGGGCATTGCAGACCCCACCAACGTGGGGGCCATTTTCCGCTCGGCGGCTGCCATGCACATGGATGCGGTGCTGGTCACCCCCAACTGCTGTGACCCCCTGTACCGCCGCTCGGTGCGGGTGAGCATGGGCACAGTATTTCAGATTCCCTGGACCCGCATCCCCCAGTGGCCGGAGGGCGGACTGGAGCAGCTTCACACCCTGGGCTTTCGCACCGTCGCCCTGGCCCTCACCCCCGACGCCCACTCCATTGAAGACCCCGGTCTGCACCAAGCCGACAAGCTGGCCCTGCTGCTGGGCACTGAGGGGGACGGGCTGGCCCGGACCACCATCGACGGGTGCTTTGATGCCGTGTGCATCCCCATGTCCCACGACGTGGACTCCCTCAACGTGGCCGCCGCCTCTGCGGTCGCTTTCTGGGAACTGCGCTACCGCCAGCCCCCTTTATCCGATATGTAAAATTCCACACAGTTTCAGAGGTTTTTTTGTTACATTCTTGACAACCACGCAGGACGGATTTATAATTTTCATCAAGACCTGATGTGGTGGGCCTGTACGTTTTGCCGAAACTCACAAAGTGCGCCACAGGATTTTCCATATGTTAGAGACATCTGGTTGAAATTCCTGTGGGCAGTTTCTGGGAATTTTCGGAGACGTGCGGGCCTTTTTTGCATCTTACAGCCATTAATCTGCGGCAGCCCAGCTGCCAAGTCCGGGAGGTCATTATGAGTTATACCATTCCCATCGGCCCCTACCATCCCGCTCTGGAGGAGCCCATTCACGCCCGTCTCACCGTGGACGGCGAGCGCATCACCGACGCCGAGGTCTTCGTGGGCTACAACCACCGGGGCATTGAGCGGCTGGCCCAGGAGCGCAACTTTATCCAGACCCTGGTGCTGGTGGAGCGGGTATGCGGCATCTGTTCCCACTCCCACTCCCTGACCTACGCGCTGTGCATTGAGCACATCGCCGGAATGGAAGTGCCCAAGCGGGGCCAATACATCCGGGTCATCATCGAGGAGCTGGAGCGCATCCACTCCCACCTTCTGTGGCTGGGCATCGCCTGCCACATTGTGGGCCACGACTCCCTGTTCATGCAGTGCTGGAACGACCGGGAGGGCACCATGGACGTGCTGGAGGCCCTGACAGGCAACCGGGTCAACTACGGCATGAACATCATCGGCGGCGCCCGCCGGGACTTCACCGACGACCAGCGCCGGGACCTGATGGCCGCCATGGACGATTTGGAACAGCGCATGGGCCCCATCACCCACTGGCTCACCCACGACAAGACCTTGGCCATGCGCACCAAGGGTGTAGGCATCCTCACCCGAGAGGACGCCATCCGTCTGGGCGCGGTGGGTCCCCACGCCCGGGCCTCCGGGGTGGACATGGACGTGCGCCGGGACGCCCCCTACTCCTCTTACGAGGACTTCGACTTCACCGTCCCCGTCCAAGAATCCGGGGACGTGTATGCCCGGGTGGTCATCCGGGTACTGGAGATCTACGAGAGCATCAAAATCATCCGCCAGGCGGTGGACAATCTGCCCGAAGGCCCCATCAACCTGGGCAATCGCATCCCCAAGGTGCCCGCCGGCGAGTTCGTCGCCCGCCATGAGGCACCCCGGGGCCATCTGGTATACAAGGTGGTCACCGACGGCGGCCTCAATAACCACCGGGTGAGCCTCCACGTGCCCACCTTCAAAAACGCCCCCACCGTCCCCGTCATGCTGCGGGGGAACACGGTGGCAGACGCAGGCCTCATTGTGGCCTCCATCGACCCCTGCTTCTCCTGCCTGGACCGATAAACTGCCATGCACGAGCTTGCCATCACCCAGAGCATTCTGGACATTGCCGAACAAGTGGCTCAGGAACACGGGGCCACAAAGGTGAAAACGGTACACATCAAGCTGGGGGAGTATTCCGGCGTGGTTCCCCAGTGTGTCCAGGATTACTTCGACGTCATCAGCCAGGGCACCATCGCCCAGGGGGCGGTGCTGGACATCCAGCGGCTTCCGGTGGTCATCCACTGTCTGGACTGCAACCAGGACAGTCCTATCGACCGCCGCCATGTCCGCTGTCCCCAGTGCGGGTCCACCCACCTAAAGCTGATTCAAGGCCGGGAATTCTACATTGAGAGTTTGGAGGTTGACTGATGGAAATCAAAGTTATGCACCAGGTCATGGCCTGGAATGAGGACGTCAGCGACGCCGTGAAGGCAAAGCTGGCCCAACACCAGGTGTGTCTGGTCAACGTCATGGGCTCCCCCGGTGCGGGCAAGACCAGCACCATTGTAGCCCTGATCAACGCCCTGCGGGAGCGCTACCGCATTGGTGTCATCGAAGGGGATATCGCCGGACAGATTGACGCCGACGCCATCCACGCCATGGGCATTCCCGTCACTCAGATTGACACCGACGGGGCCTGCCACATCGAGGCCATGAGCATTGAGAAAATGCTCCCCGAGTTCGATCTGGACAGCTTGGACGTCATCTTTGTGGAGAACATCGGCAACCTGGTGTGCCCGGCGGAGTTCAACATCGGCGAGAGCTTCCGGGTGGCCCTCCTCTCCATCCCCGAGGGGGACGACAAGGTGGAGAAATACCCCCTGATGTTCGCCACCACCCAGGCGCTGGTGATGAACAAGTACGACTTGAAGGATTATTTCGACTTCGACGACCAGCGGGTGGAACACTCCGCCCGGGAGCAGAACCCGGAGGTGGCGGTGTTCCGCCTGTCCAACCGGGACGGGTCGGGCCTGAATGAGCTGGTGGACTGGCTGAGCCAGAAAATCGACGCTCAGATCGGGAGGTGTCCGTCATGAAGGGCTTCCGCTTTACCGCCTGGCTGTCCACCGCCATCGTGTGCTTCCTCTTCTGGATGCTCCTCACCTGGTCCTTTGCCCCCCGGGAGCTCATCCTGGGCGGCATCGTGTCGGTGATTGTGGCGGCCTTCGCCTGCCGCTTCTTCATCCACAGCCGGGCCTTCTACCTCTACAACCCGGTGCGGCTCATTCTGCTGGTATTCTACTGCGTCATCATCTTCTTCTGGGAGATCATCAAGGCCAACGTGAGCATGGCCAAGCTGGTTTTGAGCCCCAAGCTCAGCTACAAGCCGGGCATTCTGCGCATCCCCGGCTCCCCCAACCTGAAAAGCGACTACGGCATCGCCATGGTGTCCAACTGCATCACCCTCACCCCGGGCACCATCACCATGGAGACCGCCCAGGACCAGGAGGGGCGCAACTACTACTACGTCCACTGGATCGACGTGGCGGAGACCGACCGGGACAAGGCCGGGGACGCCATCAAGGGAACCATGGAACGCTGGATCGGGAGGATTTGGAAATGACAGTCTTTTTAATTGGCGCCATCGTGTGCATCATTCTGGACCTGCTCCTGCTCTACCGGGTATTCCGGGGCCCCACGGCCGCCGACCGCATCTGCGCCATGGACGCCTTGGACCTGGTGACCGCTCTGGCCCTGGTGCTCTACTCCCTGCACACCGGGCGCACCATCTACCTGGACATCGCCCTGGTGGTGGCCCTGCTGGGCTTTGTCAGCACCGTGTTTGTGGGCCGCTATCTGGAAAGGAGGCTGTGAGGTATGGAAACGGTTGATATTGTGGTGGCTGTCCTCATGGCCATCGGCCTGTTCTTCGCCTTCATCGGCACCCTGGGCATCCTGCGCATGCCGGACGTGTTCGGGCGGCTCCAGGCCTCCACCTGCATCTCCACCATGGGCACCATCTTTGTCATCCTGGCCAGCATCGTGTATGTGGTGGCCAACGGCATGAGCGGCTCGGTGGTGGTGAAGCTGGTGTTCATCCTGCTGTTTGTGCTGGGCACCAACCCGGTGTCCAACCACGCTCTGTGCAAGGGCGCTTACCGCTCGGTGAAGCCCAACCCGGAGCCGATCATCGACGACTATAAGGAGGATGATCCCCAATGAATGGTACCTTGGTTTTTGTCCTGAACACCCTGGTGCTCTGCGGCATTGTGGCCTCCGCCATTGTGGCGGTGAACGCCAAAAAGGTCATCGACTCGGTGATCGCCCTGGCGGCCACCGGCTCCTTTGTGGCCCTGGAGTTTGTGCTCTTGCAGGCCCCGGACGTGGCCATCGCGGAGGCCAGCGTGGGGGCGGTGCTGTCCACCATTCTCTACATCATCGCCCTGCGTAAGGTGTACGGACGAAAGGGGGAGCAGCAATGAGCGGTACGAAAAAAGTGGCCTTGGCTCTGACCCTGGTAGTGCTCCTGGCCTGCGGCGTGTGGGCCGGGTGGCGCATGGCAGGCAGCCCTCCCACCTACGACGGCACCAACACCGACCTGGTGGGGCTGTACGAAGACCCCAGCTCCTATGACAACTCCAACGCCGACGGCGCCGCCGCCATTATGGTCAACGAGAACCTGGAAAAGACCGCCGCCGACAACGTGGTCTTCTCCGTGGTCTTCAACTTCCGTGGTTACGATACCATGGGTGAGAGCTTCATTCTCATCGCCGCCATCGCAGGCTCCCTGGTGATCCTGCGCAAGGCTGCCCATTCTGTGAAAAAGGAGGACCAGGGCCATGAAGACCTATAAAAAGACCCATGCCATCTCCCGGTGCGCCTCCGATTTGTTCCTCCCCCTGGCCTGCGTCTTCGGCTGCTACGTGGTGCTCCACGGCAGCACCAGCCCCGGCGGCGGCTTCCAGGGCGGCGTACTGGTGGCCAGCGCCATTTTGCTGGTGTACCTGGGGTACGGCGGCTGGGGCGTCAAGCACTCCTTCAACGAGCACATGCTCCACTCCAGTGAGACGGTGGCGGAGATCATGTACGTGGTCATCGCCCTGGTGGGTGTGTTCACGGGCCTGAACTTCTGCGTCAACTTCGTCTTTGCCGGGCAACAGGTGGACACCAGCATCCTGATGAACGATGCGGTGGGCTACCACGTGATGGCGGGCATTACCTGCCTGCTGATCATGATGCTCAGCGTGCTGGAGGATGACAAACACGAGTCTCCCGAGGAAAAGGAGGAGGATGCGGCATGATATTCACCAATTACCTGGTCTGCTTCTTTCTCATCGCCCTGGGCATCTACTGTATGGTGACGAAAAAGAACCTCTTCAAGATCTGCGTGGGCATGGGCCTGGTGGACTACGGCGTCAACCTGCTCATCGTCTCCGTGGGCTTCCATGACGGCGGCACCGCTCCCATCTTCAACATCTCGGAGCTCACCCGCGACACCTTCTTCGTGGACCCCATTCCCCAGGCCCTCACCCTCACCTCCATCGTCATCGGCGCATGTACCACCGCCATGACCCTGAGTCTCATCATCATGCTCTACAAACAGTACGGCACTTTGGAGTCGGACCAGATTAGGAGGTTACGAGGATGACATTCGATTTTTCTAACTTCATCAACAACTTCCCCATCCTGGCCATCATGTCCCTGTTTTTGGGGGCCTTTATCTCCTCCCTGGTGGGACGGCGCAACGCCAAGGTGCGCAACACTGTGGTGTTTCTCTCCATGTTGGTCTCCCTGGTGCTCATCCTCGCCCTCATCCAGCCGGTGCTGCTGGGGGGCCAGGTCATCAACTACTGGCTGGGCAACTGGGAGCCGGTAGAGGGCTGGGCCATTGGCAACAGCCTGGAAGTGGACGCTCTGAGCCTGTTCTTCGCCCTCATTGTGGTGGTGGCTGTGTTCGTCTCCGGCGTCTACTCCTTCTTCTACATGAGCCACGACGACTCCCTGGTCAACTACTACACCCTCTTTTTGATGCTGTCCGGCTCCGTGCTGGGCCTGGTGCTGTCCGGGGACCTCTTCAACATGTTTGTCATGATCGAGATCATGACCTTCACCGCCGTGGCCCTCACCGCCTTCCGCAACCACTACGAGGGGGCTCTGGAGGGCGCCTTCAAGTACCTGGTGGTGGGCTCTCTGGGCTCCACCTCGGTGCTCATTGGCATCGCCCTCCTCTACTCCCAGCTTCACACCCTGAACCTGGCGCAGATTGCCTCTCTGCTGCCCACGGCCTCCTCCCCGGTGATTCTCATCGCCTTCGCCTTCCTCTTTGTGGGCTTTGGCTCCAAGGCCTTCCTGTTCCCCTTCCACCCCCTGGCCGCCGATGCCCACGCCGTGGCCCCCGCCTCCATCTCCCTGATGATCTCGGGCGTTCTGACCAAGTGCGGCGTGTACGGCATCATCCGCCTGTGCTACTGCCTGTACCAGAACATGGATCAGCCCTTCGTGCAGTACTTTGTCACCGGGGTGGGTGTCATCTCCATGTTCGTGTGCGTCACCATGGCCTTCAACCAGCACAACTTTAAGCGTCTGCTGGCCTTCCACTCCATCTCCCAGGTGGGGTATGTGATCACCGTCATCGGCCTGGGCTCCGCTCTTGGCATGTCTGCTGGCCTGTTCCACGCCATGAACCACACCATCTTCAAGGGTCTTTTGTTCCTCACCGCCGGTGCGGTCCAGCACGCCACCGGAAGCCTGGACCTGGACGAGCTGGGCGGCCTCTCCAAGAAGATGCCCGGCACCTGCGCCCTCTTCCTCATTGGCGCCGCCTCCATCAGCGGCCTGCCCCCCTTCAACGGCTTTGCCTCCAAGTGGATGATCTATCAGGCCACCTTCCAGAAGGCGGGAGAGACAGGCAACTTCTTCTTCGTGGTGGTGTGTGTGGCCGCCCTCATCACCAGCGTGCTCACCCTGGCCTCCTTCATCAAGGTGGCTCAGAGCGTGTTCTTCGGCCAGCTCAACCCCAAGTTTGCACATACCCGTGAAGTCTCCCTGGGGATGCGCATTCCCATGTGGATTCTGTCCGCCCTGTGCATCCTGCCCGGTCTATTCCCCGACCAGGTGCAGCAGTGGCTGCTCACCCCCGCCACCCAGGCCGCTACCAATGCCTCCGGGTACATTGACGCCGCCATGGGCACCGGGTACGCCGCCGCCCACGGGGTGGAATCTTCCCTGGTCTCCGGCTTCTCCCTGTCTGGGGCCTGGCAGCCGGTGATGTGGCTGCTGCTCCTCATCTCCGTGACCCTGGCCGTGTGCATCGTGGCCCTGCTGGGCGGGGACGAGAAGGCCACCGTCACCTCGGAGATTTCCGCCGAGACGGATACGGACCCCAAGTACGACTCCTTCTTCTCCGGTGAGGCCAGCGTGTACTCCCAGGTGGGAGGCAGCGACCTGTTCTGGGGCTTCAAGCACAACTGGAGACATTACTTCTCCTTCATGCACAACTGGCACAGCGGCGTGGTCAACGACTACACCCTGTACGGCGCCGCCGCCATGGCTGTGGCTCTGGTGCTGTGCGTCATCTTTCTGTAAAGGGGGTACCTGACATGACAAATCTTCTCTGGACGATCTTCCATGTGCTGGTATTCCCCGGCCTCCTGTTCTGTGTGGTGGTGGGGGTCCTGCTGGCAGGCCTGGACCGCAAACTGGTGGCCCGGATGCAAAACCGGGTAGGCCCGCCCCTACTCCAGCCCTGGTACGATTTCCTCAAGTGCTGTGGCAAGGAGACCATCATTCCCCGCCACGCCCGCAAGGGACTGTTCCTGGCCGCCCCGGTGCTGGGCTTTGCCGCCCTAATCACCGTGGCCCTGTTTATCCCCGTGTTCTCCTACTCCGTGTACTCCACCTCTGCCGACCTGGTGGTCATCCTCTACCTGCTCACCATCGTTGGTGTGTCCATGATCGTGGGCGCTGCCGCCTCCGGCTCCCCCTTCGCCGGGGTGGGCCTGAGCCGGGAAATGGTGGCCATGATCTCCTACGAGCTGCCCTTCGTGCTGGTGATGCTGGCCGTGGGCCGCATGGCGGGTGAGGGCTCCCCTCTGGGGGTCACCTTCTCCCTCCAGGCCATTGTGGACTGGCAGGCCATCAATGGCAATATGCTCTTCCACTGGAGCATGATTCCCGCCGCCCTGGCCATGCTCTTCGTCATTCCCTGCGAGATCGGCATGCACCCCTTTGACATTGCCGAGGCGGAGACCGAGATCTGCGAGGGCACCCTGGCCGAGTACAGCGGCCCCCCCGCCGGGCTGTTCCGGCTCACCCACTGCGTGAAAATGTACGTCATGTGCGCCCTCTTCTGCGTGCTGTTCCTGGGCGGCATCTCCACCGGGTACGCCACTCTGGACGCCCTGGCGATGGTAGCCCTCAGCGTGGTGCTCACCTTTGTGACCATGAGCGTGCCCCACGCCGTGTGCGCCCGGTTCAAGGTGGAGCAAGTGTTCAAATTCTACTGGACGGTGGTGGCCGGTCTGGCCCTCATCAGTCTCATTTTGGTCTGGCTGGGCCTGTAAGGAGGGACAAGGAAATGTTTCAACGAATGATTGACAAGAGCATGGCCAAAAGTCCCTGGATTTTCCACATCAATGCAGGCTCCTGCAACGGCTGTGACATTGAATTGGTGTCGGTGCTCACCCCCCGGTATGACGCCGAGCGGCTGGGCTTCCGCCTCACCGGAACCCCCAGGCAAGCGGACATCGTGGTGGTCAGCGGCCCCGTCACCTCCCAGACCCGTGACCGCCTGGTGCGCACCCTGGCCCAGGTCCCCGAACCCCGGGTGGTGGTGAGCTTGGGCTCCTGCCCCCGGTCGGGCAACGTCTTCAAGGGCAGCTACTGCGTGGACGGCCCCCTGGAGAAGTACACCCATGTGGATGTGTCCGTGGGCGGCTGCACCCCCAAGCCCGAGGCCATCATGGCCGCTCTGGCCAAGGCCGCGGAAATTCTGGCTGAAAAGCGGAAGGAGATGCGTCAGGCATGATTCCCTACCTCACCAAAGCTCTGGGCAACCTGTTCTGCGCCCCCGCCACCGAGAAGTTCCCCAAGGGAGAGCCCCCCAAGGCAGCCCCCGGCTACCGGGGCCGCATCATCTACCACCCGGAAACCTGTGTCAACTGCGGGATGTGTATGCGGGTGTGCGCCCCCCAGTGCATGGAGCGCACCATGGAACCCCTGCCCAACGGGGACCAGAAAATCACCCTCACCTTTGACCTGACCAGCTGCACCTTCTGCTCCATGTGCGCGGACTTCTGCGCCCGAAAGTCCATCGAGCTCAGTGACGACTACATGATCGTGGGCACCAAGCCCGAGGACTTCCTGGTCTCCGGCACCTTCATCAAGAAGGCGCCGCCCCCCAAGCTGACCCCGGAGCAGATCGCCGAGTTGAAGGCCAAGGCCGAGGCCGCCAAAGCCGCCAAGGCAGCAGCCGAGAAAGCCGATGGCTGAGCGCTCCCGCATTCGCCTGGAGGTGGAGGGGCTGGTGCAGGGGGTGGGGTTTCGCCCCACCGTCCACCGCCTCACCACCCAGCTGGGCCTGTCCGGCTTCATCCGCAACACCTCCCAGGGGGCGGAGCTGGAGCTGGAGGGGCAGCCAGACCAGGTGGCCCAGTTTGTCCCCCTTTTGCAGCAACAGGCCCCGGTGCTGGCCCGCATTCGCCGGGTCAGCACCGTTTCCATTCCCCCCACGGGAGAGACGGGCTTTCACATCCTGCCCAGCGTGGGAGAGACGCTCCCGGACACCCAGGTGAGCCCGGACGTGGGCATCTGCCCCGACTGCCTGCGGGAGATGCGAGATCCCAACGATCGGCGGTACCGCCACCCCTTTCTCAACTGCACCAACTGCGGCCCCCGGTTCACCATTGTCCAAAGCGTGCCCTATGACCGGGAGCGCACCGCCATGGGGGTGTTCCCCATGTGCGAAGACTGCCAAGGCGAGTACACCGACATCACCGACCGCCGCTACCACGCCCAGCCCACCTGCTGCCCCCACTGCGGCCCCACCCTCACCTATCTGGACGGGGCGGGACAAGCCGTGGAGGGCGACCCCATCCGGCTGGCCCAGACCCAGCTGAGACAGGGCGAGATTGTGGCGGTGAAGGGGCTGGGTGGCTTCCACCTGGCCTGTCTGCCGGAACACGCTTCCCTGCTGCGGACACGCAAAGAGCGAGAAGGCAAGCCTTTGGCCCTCATGTGCGCCGACCTGGACGCCGCCCGGGCCCTGTGCCATGTCTCCCCGGAAGAAGAGAAAGCGCTGAACAGCTGGCGGCGGCCCATCGTGCTGCTGCAAAAACGTGACCCTGCCCCGGATGTCCTCAGCCACACCCCAGAGCTGGGGCTCATGCTCCCCTATACTCCCCTGCACGATCTGCTCATGGAGGGCTTTTCCGCCCTGGTGATGACCAGCGCCAACCCCTCGGACTGTCCTGTGTTCATCAGAAACCGGGAGGCCGTGGAGGGCTTGCAAGGCATCGCCGACGGCTTTCTCCTCCACAACCGGGACATTGTCACCCGGTGTGACGACTCCCTGATACGAATCTTCCGAGGAAAAGAGTACCCCTTGCGCCGCAGCCGGGGCTATGTGCCCCAGCCGTTGGAGGTGCCCGTCCCCGTCCACGGCCTGCTGGCCTGCGGAGCCGAGCAAAAAGCGGGGTTTGCCCTGGGCAAGGGCCAGGATGTCCTGCTGAGCCAGCACATCGGGGATTTGAAAAACATGGAGACGTTGGAGCACTACCAAACCCAGCTTCAACACTTCCGCACTCTCTTCGGGGTGGCGGTGGAAGGGCTGGCCTGCGACCTCCACCCGGACTATCTGTCCACCCAGGTGGCTCAACAGCTCTCCCGTGAGCTAAATGTTCCCCTGCTCCAAGTACAGCACCACCACGCCCATATGCTCTCCTGCATGGCGGATAACGGCCTCACAGGCCCCTGCATCGGCCTCATCTGGGACGGCACCGGGTTGGGCACCGACTCCACCATCTGGGGGGCGGAGTGTCTGGCGGGAGACGCCCACGGCTTCACCCGCCTGGGCTCCATCTCCCCCATCCGCCTGCCCGGCGGGGACGCCTGCGCCCGGGACCCCTGGCGCATCGCCCACAGCCTTCTGGTGGAGGCTGGGCTGGAGGAATACTCCACTGCCCCCCAGGCCCAGCTGCTCACCCTACAGCTGAACGCCGGGCTCAACTGTCCCCCCGCCTCCAGCATGGGGCGGCTCTTTGACGGGGTCTATGCCCTGTTGGGTGGCTCCTCCCCCGTCCACTACGAGGGGGAGAGCGCCATCCGCCTGGAGCATATGGCCCAGGCTGGTATCACCCAGTCCCTCCCCGTGGAGGTGGAGACGGTGGACGGCGTGTGCCGCCTGATCACCCCCGCCCTCACCGCCGCCCTAATGGAACGGAAAGCGGCGGGAGATTCCCCCCACCTGCTGGCGGCCCAGTTTATGAACGCCATGGTGGAGTTGGCCGTGAAGCAGTGCCAATTTGCCCGGGAGCGCACCGGCCTCACTCGGGTGGTGCTCTCTGGCGGCGTCTTTCAAAACATGTATCTACTGCCCTGTATCCTGGACGCACTGGCCGCCCAGGGTTTCCGGGCCTATCACCACTCCCGGGTGTCCCCCAACGACGAGGGGATTGCCCTGGGACAGCTGATCGCCGCGGCAGCGCGGAGAAAGGAAGGATGACTATGTGTCTGGCCGTGCCCCTGCGGCTCATTGAAATTCACAACAAGGAGGGCATCGCCGAGGCGGGCGGCATTCGCCGCTCGGTGCGCCTGGACTTTATCCGCAACCCCCAGGTGGGTGACTATGTGCTGGTCCACGCCGGGTTTGCCATGGAGCGACTCAGCGAAGAACAGGCCCTGCAAAACCTGCAAGCCCTCCAGGAGGTGGCCAATGCTCTGTGAAGCGGATTTTCGCCGCCCCCAGGGGCTGGAGCGGTTGGTGGAGGCCATCCGTGACCCACACCTGCCCCCCATACGTCTCATGGAGGTGTGCGGCACCCACACCATGGCCCTGGCCCGCACCGGGGTGCGGCAGCTGCTGCCCCCCCAGGTGCAGCTCATCTCCGGCCCCGGCTGCCCGGTGTGCGTCACCCCCGCCAATGTGATGGACGAGGTGCTGCGCATTTCTGCCCTGCCTGGGGTCACCCTCACCACCTACGGGGATTTGATGCGGGTGCCCGGCTCCAAGCCCGGGTTTGATTTACGGCAGCAAAAGGCCCTGGGGGCAGACATCCAGGTGGTATACTCCCCCATGGATGCTCTGGAGCTGGCCAAAAGCCACCCAGAGAAACAAGTAGTGTTCCTGGGGGTGGGCTTTGAGACCACCGCCCCCGGCACCGCCCTGGCGGTGCTGGAGGCCCAGCGGCAGGGGATAAAAAACTTCTCCCTGCTGTGCCTGCTGAAAGCCACGCCCCCCGCTCTCCGGGCTCTGCTGAGCCAAGAGGACTTCGGGGTGGACGGCTTTCTGTGCCCCGGCCATGTGGCCACCATTTTGGGAGCGGATGCCTTCCAATTTCTCCCCAAGGAATATGAAAAACCCGCCGTGGTGGCGGGTTTTGAGGCGGGGGACCTGGTGGCGGCCCTCCACCTGCTTATCACCCAGGTGAAGAATCACGCCCCCAAGTTGGAAAACGAATACACCCGGGCGGTGTCCCGGTCGGGCAACCAAATGGCCCAACAGGTGATGGCCCAGGTGTTGGAGCCTAAAGACGACACCTGGCGGGGGCTGGGGGACATCCCCAACAGCGGCTTTGGACTAAAACCGGAGTTTGCCGCCTTTGACGC
>NZ_SJOS01000023.1:0-37154 GCF_012027765.1 Pseudoflavonifractor sp. SW1122
AAGATCACCTGCCGCCCCGACACTCAGGGGCTGGTAAAGGCCCTGGAGGCGGGAGACTTACAGGGGGTGGCACGGCGACTGTACAACGTCTTTGAGGACGTGCTGGAGCCCCGCCACCGCCAGACGGTGGACGAGATCAAGTCCACCCTCATTGAGTACGGCGCTCTGGGGGCTGTCATGTCGGGCAGCGGCCCCACCGTGTTTGGGCTCTACCAGGACGAGGGCACCGCCCGCAAGGCCGCCCAGGTGCTGGGGGAGCAGTACAAAGCCGTGTTTGTGTGCCAACCCTGCTGAGAACACCGTAGGGGCCGGGCTTGTCCGGCCCGCAAGCAGCCGGACATTGCCCTGTGATATTCGGGAGGGGCAAGCCCCTCCCCTACGGATCAACTTAAAAAATGCTTGCATTTTTTGGACTAAACAATAAAAACACCGTCCATACTGTAAGAGACTTCAATCTCTTACTTAGGACGGTGTTTTTTATGTATACCCATCGTTTGTACCGCTGGGAAGCAGCCCTTCTCATGGCCTTCGCCATCCTCCTCACCATCGGCATGTGGGCCAGCGTGACCCAGAGCGCCCTGGCCGACGAGGTGCTGCGCCTCCATGTGGTGGCCAACTCCGACAGCGACGCCGATCAGGCGGTGAAGCTCCAGGTGCGGGACGCCATTCTCGCCGCCGCCACCCCCTATCTGGACGGGGTGCAGGGTCAGCAGCAAGCCCAGCAGGCCCTGGAGCCCCATTTGGAAGAACTGGCTCAGGCGGGGGCACAGGTACTCCGCGAAGCGGGGATGGACTACCCCATCACCGTGTCCATCCAGGACGTGTGGTTCCCCACCCGGGAGTACACCGACTTCGCCCTGCCTGCCGGGACCTACCGCTCCCTCCAGGTGATTCTGGGGGATGGGGTGGGCCACAACTGGTGGTGCGTGGTGTACCCCCCTCTGTGCGTGGGGTCGGTGAGTGAGGAGAGCGTGGAGACCTCCGCCTCCGGGGTCCTCAGTGAGGACCAGATCTCCCTCATCTCCGGCCAGGACGGAGAATATGTCCTGCGCTTTAAGGTGCTGGAGTGGTGGGACAGCCTGGTGCAGCACTTTCAAGGTTGACGCTGCTTAGAACACGGGCACCACAGAGCCCTGATAGGTCTCCTCCATGTACTCCTTGACCTCGTCGGACTTGAGGGCCTTCACCAGGGCCTGGATGGCCTCGTCGTTCTCCCGGCCCTCTTTCACCGCCAGGACGTTGACATAGGCGGTAGCAGCAGCACCGTCGGCGGACTCAATGGCCAGGGCGTCGGACACCTTCAGTCCAGCCCCGATGGCATAGTTGCCGTTGATGACCGCCAGGTCCACGTCCGCCAGACGGGAGGGAATCTGGGCGGCCTCCAGCTCCACGATCTCCAGGTTCTTGGGGTTGTCCACAATGTCCAGGATGGTGGCGTTGATGCCGGCGTCCTTGTTCAGGGTGATGAGCCCCTCCTGCTCCAGCAGCAGCAGGGCCCGGGCCTCGTTGGTGGCGTCGTTGGGCACAGCGATCTGAGCGCCGTCGGACAGAGCGTCCAGGGAGGCGGTCTTGCCCGCGTACAGGCCAAAGGGCTCGTAGTGGATCTCGGCCACGCTCACCAGGTGGGTGCCGTTGCTGGCATTGAAGTCGTTCATATAGGTGATGTGCTGGAAGTAGTTGGCGTCAATGGAGCCGTCCTCCACCGCCTCGTTGGGCATGATGTAGTCATTGAAGGTCTTGATCTCCAGGGTGTATCCCTCTTCGGCCATGATCTCCTTGGCCACCTCCAGAATGCCAGCGTGGGGGGTGGGGGAAGCGCCTACCACCACGGTCTTGTCGTCTTTCTTGCCGCCGCAGCCAGCCAGCAGGGACAGAGTGGCCGCACAGGCCAGGGTCAGAGCCAAAATCTTCTTTTTCATAAAAACCTCTCCTTTTTCGATACATAAAACAAAAACGCCCTTAACAGAAAATCCAATTCTGTCAAGGACGAGAGCCTTCGCTTCGTGGTACCACCTTGGTTCACTTTCACCTCACGATGAAAGCCTTACAGAGTGCGGGAGGGTGAGCTACTACCATCCGATACTCCTGTGCGATGACGGGCACTCCCGTCGCAGCCTATGCAAGGGCCCTTGCAGTCGGTGCGCAGCTCCGAGACCATGTTCACCGTGACCTTCCGTACCCGTTTCCAGCTACCCGGGCTCTCTGTGCCGTATCTTCACGCCTACTCTTCTCTTCATTGCCTTTGTGAAACCGTATTTTGTTTTACTGGGCAAAAGTATAACCTCCTCCACCCCAGTTGTCAACCAGCGCATTGCACAAAACATAAACCGAGAGAGCGGCTCGCTCTCTCGGTTTTACACACATTATTGGAGTCCGGCCTTCTCGCCCCGGTGTGCTTTCCGGGCAGACTTGCCTCGCTTGTTGGTGACCCGGCGGTCCAGAGCCACAGCGAAATGGGTGCCCAGGGACTGGAACACCTGGACCATGACCACCAAAATCACCACGGACACATAGAGGATGAAATACATCTTGCGCTGGTAGCCGTAGTTGATGGCCAGGCTGCCCAGACCGCCGCCGCCGATGGCGCCGGACATGGCGCCATAGCTCAAAATGGTGATAAAGGCGGTGGTGAAGCCGATGAGGAGGGAGGGCAGGGCCTCCGGCAGCATCACCTTGCGGATGATCTGCATGGGGGTGCAGCCCATAGCCTGGGCGGCCTCCAGAATGCCCTTGTCGGTCTCCCGCAGGGAGGCCTCCACCAGGCGTGCCACAAAGGGGAAGGCGGCACAGATCAGGGGGATGATGGAGGCGGTGGTGCCCACCGAAGTGCCCAGAATCATCCGGGACAGGGGGATAACCATAACCATGAGGATGAGGAAGGGCACGGAGCGCAGGAGGTTTACCACGGTGTTGAGCACCTTCATCAGCCAACCGGGCAGGGGGCGCACGCCGCCCTTCTCCCCGGTGACCAGAATGACGCCCAGGGGCAGGCCGATGACATAGGAGAAGAAGGTGGCCACGATGGTGGAGTAGATGGTCTCCCAGATGGCGGTGCCCAGCTCCATTTGCAGATACATGAGCTGTTGGCTCAGGGGCGTGTTGCCGAACAGGGTTCCAAACAGTTCATCCATGATAGTCGTGCACCTCCTCCATGGTCACATTGGGTTGATTCTTGATGTACTGGATGGCCCGCTCCCGCTCCTCTGCGTTTTCCGGCAGGCCCAGCAGCATGGTGCCGAAGGCCTTGCCGTCCACGTTGCGGGTGTCGGCACCCAGGATATTCACCTTCACCTGGCAGTCCATGGCCAGGGAGGCGATGAGGGGCTCATAGGAGGAGCTGCCGTTGAAGGCGATGCGGATGACATTGGCCGCAGGCAGCTGGTCGATGATGACCCCGTCGGGGTACACCAGACGGCGGCCCGCCTCGGTCTTGGGGTTGGAGAAGGTCTCCTCCACCGTCCCCGTCTCCTGGAGCACGCCGTGGTCCAGAATGGCCACATGGGAGCAGATCTCCTCGATAACCCCCATCTCGTGGGTGATGATGACCACGGTGATACCCAGGCGGCGGTTGATGTCCTGAATGAGGCGCAGAATGTCCCGGGTGGTCTTAGGGTCCAGGGCGGAGGTGGCCTCGTCGCACAGCAAAATCTTAGGGTCGGAGGCCAGGGCACGGGCGATGGCAATGCGCTGCTTCTGGCCGCCGGAGAGTTGGGCGGGGTAGGCGTCCGCCTTGTCGGGCAGGCCCACAATGTCCAGCAGCTCCCGGGCCTTTTTCTTCACCTCGGGGCCCTTCTTCCCCGCAATCTCCATGGGGAAACAGATGTTGTCCAGGCAGGTACGCTGCATGAGCAGGTTGAAGTGCTGGAAAATCATGCTGATGGAGCGGCGGCGGCGGGTCAGCTCCTTTTGGGACATGGCGCACAGGTCTTCCCCGTCGATGACCACCTGTCCCTCACTGGGCCGCTCCAGCAGGTTCAGGCAGCGCACCAGGGTGGACTTGCCCGCCCCGCTCATGCCCACGATGCCAAAGATATCCCCATCTCCAATGGTCAGGGACACATCGTGCAAGGCGGTGAGCTCCCCCTCCGGGGTGGGGAAGCGCTTGGTGATATGTTTTAACTCAATCATAGGATCTTCTCCCTTTGTTTTCAAACAGTGGTTTGATTCTATGACAATTTTCCTACTGTGTCAATAGGGGATACATCCCATTGTCTCCTCCTCTGCTTTAGAAGTCTCTACTTCTCCGATTTCTCCGGCGCAAACCTGCGTCCCAGCCGGGGACGCTCCGCTGGGCCCCATTTCTCCCCGATGAGAAATGGGGGAAAGAATCGCCAAAGGCGGGGCCTTCCCCCGCCTTGTGGAATCCACCCCGCGGTACGGGGTGTCCCTGCGTCCTCCTCTTTGCGGCCCTTAGACTGGTGGGGTCACATAGATGGTGTGAAACTTCTATAGAAAGTACCTACTTCTCTGACAGACAGTGCTTCTACCTCCAGGGCCTTACTCTGGTGGGCCGCTGTTCCCAGCGATCGGCGGCGGGAACGCCGCTTCTCCAGGGTAGGCCCGGCTGTGGAAACCACCTAGCCATAGGGCCAGCTGCCCAAGGTGGCCTGGTGTGGTGGCACGACTAGGCGCCACAGCAAGGGTGACGGGCCGAATTTAGACTTGACGCAGGCCCAGTCTCGTACTCAAAGGGAGGTCCTTAGGGGGGAACGCCCTAAGTGGCTTTTCGTCCATTTTGGCCACTCAAAATGGACCCCAGCGGAGCGTCCCCGCCAAGATGGGGACATTCTCCTGAGAAATTGGAGAAGAGAAAGCCTTCCTGTTACTCTTGGCATGTTTCTCCCTGGAAAAAGGCATGCATGTATGGTATCATGACAAAAAAGGCGGGTGAAACTATGCAATCCATTCTCTTAGTGGAAGACGACAAACACATTGTGGACAACCTCACCGAGTATCTGGAGGGGGAAGGCTTCCGGGTGGGCTGCGCATCGGGCCAGGCCGGGGCTCTGGAGCGGCTGGAGCAAGAGCGGTTCGACCTCATCCTGCTGGATATCTCCCTTTCTGACGGCAACGGCTTTGCGGTGTGCTCGGCGGTCAAGGCCCTGTACCACCTTCCGGTGATTTTCCTCACCGCCTCCGGGGACGAGTACAGCACCGTCACCGGGTTCGAGGTGGGGGCGGACGACTACATCCCCAAGCCCTTCCGCCCCCGGGAACTGCTGATGCGCATCAAAAATGTGCTGCGGCGCACAGGCAGCGGCGGCGGGCTGGTGCGCCTGGGCCGTGTGGAGGTGGACACCGTGCGGGGCACCGCCACCAAGGACGGCCGGGACCTGAACCTGTCCGCTCTGGAGTATCGGCTGCTGCTGATGTTCCTCAACCACCCCGGGGCCGTGCTCACCCGAAGCCAGCTGCTGGAGGGCATCTGGGACATCGCCGGAGACTTTGTCAACGACAACACCCTGACGGTGTACATCAAGCGGCTGCGGGAGAAAATCGAGGACGACCCCCAAAGCCCCACCCTCATCAAAACGGTGCGGGGTCTGGGCTATAAGGCGGAAATGAGGTGAATCCCTTGGAGCACAAGACCGTCACCCGGCTGCTGTATCTGGCCCTCACCGGGACTGCCGCCGGGTTCGGGTGGTACCTGGGGGGCGTCCAGGGGCTGCTCCTTCTCCCCCTGTGCCTGGGCTTTTGGGGCTTGGCGGAGTGGAACGCCGCCCGCACCGACCGGGAACTGGCCCAGCTCTCCCAGACCCTCAACCGCATCCTCCACGGGGAGGAGCACCTGGGAGTGGAGGAATACAGCGAGGGAGAACTGGGCATTCTGCGCAGTGAAATCCACAAGATGACGGTGCGGCTGCGGGAACAGCAGCAGGCCCTGCAAGCGGACAAGGTGTACCTGGCCAACTCCCTGGCCGACCTATCCCACCAGCTGCGCACTCCCCTCACCTCCATGAATCTGGTGGCGGAACTGCTGTACAAAGAGGACCTCACCCCCCAGCGGCGGGCCAAACTGTGCCGGGAGCTGGCCCAGTTGCTGAGCCAAATGGACTGGCTGGTGACCACCCTTCTCAAGCTATCCAAGCTGGAGGCGGGCACCATCCCCTTCCGCTCGGACACCGTCCCCCTGGAGGAGATGGTGCGCCAAGCCGCCGCCCCCTTCCTCATCCCCATGGAGCTGCGGGAACAGACCTTCTCGGTGGACTGTTCCGGCTCCTTCACTGGGGATGTGCATTGGACGGCGGAAGGAGTGGGCAACCTCATCAAAAATGCCATGGAGCACACCCCCGCCGGGGGTTCTATTACGGTTCGTGGGCGGGAAAATGCCCTCTTTAGTGAGCTGGTGGTGGAGGACACCGGGCCGGGGATTGACCCCCAGGACCTGCCCCACCTCTTTGAGCGGTTCTACCGTGGCTCCTCCCGCACCTCCCACGGCTTTGGCATCGGCCTGTCCCTGACCCAGCGCATTGTCACCGGGCAGGGCGGCACCATCCAGGCCCGCAACCGCACCCCCCAGGGGGCACAATTCGTGTTACGCTTTTACAAGGGGACCGTCTGATGGGACGATCTCCTTGTATTTTTCAAAAGCCCTCGGCAGAGTTTTCCCGCCAAGGGGCGGGAAAATAATTGAAATCTGTTTTTTCCGGGGACATGTGCATCGGAAAAAACACTTCTCAGCCCGCCAGTGTGGCCTTGGGTCGCCCTTTGACCCAAGGATGCATGCAGCGGGCTGCATCCCCTCTCGAAAATGCTGGCATTTTCGAGAAGTGTGACGGATCTGTCACTTGAAAGTCACGGCCCTGTCACCTGGGTCTGATATCATAAAGCCACAATCCCAAAGGAGGAATGAACATGGAACTGCTTCGTGTGGAGCATTTGTGCAAAACCTACGGCACCGGGGAAAATCAAGTCAAAGCCCTGGATGACGTATCGTTTTCCGTAAACCGAGGGGAATTTGTGGCCATCATCGGCCCCTCCGGGTCGGGCAAGTCCACCCTGCTGCACCTGCTGGGGGGCGTGGACAAACCCACCAGCGGCAAGGTGTATGTGGACGGCTGCGACGTGTACGCCCAAAACGAGGAGAAGCTGGCCATCTTCCGCCGCCGTCAGGTGGGGCTGATCTACCAGTTTTACAACCTCATCCCTGTGCTGGACGTGGTGGAGAATATGACCCTCCCCGTCCAGCTGGACGGGCAGAAGGTCAACCAAAAGCGGCTGGGAGACCTGCTGGACACCCTGGGGCTGCGGGGCCGGGAACGGCACCTGCCCAACCAGCTCTCCGGCGGCCAGCAGCAGCGGGTGTCCATCGGCCGGGCGCTGATGAACGCCCCGGCGGTGGTGCTGGCCGACGAGCCCACCGGCAACCTGGACTCCAAAAACAGCCAGGAGATCGTGGAGCTGCTGCGGCTGTCCAACCGCACCTACCACCAGACCCTCATTGTCATCACTCACGACGAGTCTCTGGCCCTCCAGGCCGACCGCATCATCGCCATTGAGGACGGTAAAATTGTGCGGGACGAGGTGATTCGCCCATGAACGTGCTGCACAAGCTCACCCTCCAGGCCCTGAAGCAAAACCGCACCCGCACCATTGTCACCATTATCGGTATCATCCTGTCCACCGCCATGCTGTGCGCCGTGACCACCTTCACCACCAGCTTCCAGCAGTTTATGCTGGACGACAGTGTGTACTCCTCCGGCAGCTGGCATGTGGGCCAGAAGGATACCACTTACAGCGAATATCAGCAGCTGTCCCAAGCCGACGGCGTGGCGGAAGCCGTCTATTTGCAGCACCTGGGCTACGCCCAGGCAGAGGGTAGTTTCAACGAATACAAGCCCTATTTCTATCTGCTAGGCCTGTCAGATACGGGGGCTGACCTGCTCCCCATCCATCTCACCCAGGGCCGCATGCCCACTTCTCCCGATGAAATTGTCCTACCTCAGCACTTTTTTGACAACTCCACCCAGCGCTATCAGGTGGGAGATACCCTTACCCTGGACTTGGGACAGCGCATGTCCGAGGGTTTCGCCCTGGGGCAAAACAATCCGTTCAACCTTGACACCGAGGAGACTCTGGAGGTGACCGACACCCGTACCTACACCGTGGTAGGCATCTGTCAGCGGTTTGGAATGGAGGACTACTCCGCCCCAGGATATACCGCCTTCACCGTAGCCGACTCCAATCTGGCCGAGGATGCCACCTGTGACGTGTACCTGGCCATGGAGGACATGACCCAGGCCTACGACTTCCAACAGGCCCACGATTTAGAGCAGGACAATCGCAACGTGCTGATGTACTCCGGCGTATCCAGATATGATACGTTTTACACCGTCCTCTACCGCCTGGCCGCCATTGTCATGGTCATCATCATTGCCGCCTCGGTGGTGCTCATCTACAACGCCTTTGCCATCTCGGTGTCCGAGCGCACCCGGCAGTTTGGGCTGCTCTCCTCTCTGGGAGCCACCAAAAAACAGATGCGGAACATGGTGCGCTTTGAGGCCCTGGCCCTCAGCGCCATTGGCGTCCCCCTGGGTATCCTGTCCGGCATCCTGGGCATTGGGGTTACCCTCCACTTTGTGGGAAAACTCTTTGCTTTCTCCAGCACCCAAGGGGGAGTGGCCATGGAGCTGCATGTGTCCTGGGTGGGCGTTCTGGTGGCGGTGGTGCTGGGTGTGGTGACGGTGCTGCTCTCTGCCTGGCTTCCCTCCCGTCGAGCCACCAAAGTGTCCGCCATGGAGGCCATCCGACAGTCCCAGGACATCCACGGCACAAAAAAGCTGGTGCGCCCCTCCCTGCTCACCCGGAAACTCTTCGGCCTGCCCGGTGTGCTGGGGGTGAAGTACTACAAGCGCAGCGCCAAGAAGTACCGCACCACGGTGTTCAGCCTCTTCCTCAGCGTAGTGCTCTTTGTCTCCGCCTCCTCCTTTTCCTCCTCCCTGGCCAAATCGGTGGGCGGGGCCTTCGGCGGGGACACCTACGACCTGTCGTTTCCCTATTACACCGAGGATGCTGACATTGCACCCAACACCCTGCTGGACCAGCTGCGGGGGTTGGACAGCGTGGACGACTCCGCCTATGTTCTGAGCTTCCAGCTCACCGGTGGCTTCCGCCCGGAGGATTTGAGCCAGGACATGCAAGCGCTGTCCACTCCGGTGGACGGGACGATTTACCAGCCCTTCGATCTGAGCTTTGTAGACGACGACACCTACCAGGCCCTGTGTGCAGCGCGGAAGCTGGACCCCGCCGCCACCTCCGGCATCGCCTTTGACGGCATCACGGAATTCGATTCTCAACAAGAGAAATACGTGTACCTGTACCAGCTGGAAGCCTCCTCCCTGTCCATGTCGGCCCTCACCTTTGACCAGGTGGCCAACCACTACCCTGACTCCCCCGTGGATGGGCTGGACGGAACCGTCCAAGTGCCCTATATTGATGCGGATAACGGCACGCCCACCCTCTATCCGCTGGAGGATGTGGCCCACATCACACCCATAGAAGTGACCTTGGTGGAGAAAGAATGGCCCTATTTTCTCTCCAACCGTGGACTTGTGACGGTGCTCTATCCCATGTCCCAGCTGGAGGAGTTCCCCGTGGACCTCTCCCGGGGAAGCTATTACTTCTATATAATGGCCTCGGACCATCAACAGGCGGAGACGGACATCAAGGCCCTGATGGCCAACCACCAGCTGCGCCCCGGCAACCTGTTTAACAACGCCGAATATGACGAGTCCAACCGGAACCTCATCACCATCATCAATGTGTTCTCCTATGGGTTCATCGCCCTCATCTCCCTGGTGGCCATGACCAATGTGTTCAACACCATTTCCACCAACGTCCTGCTCCGCACCCGGGACTTCGCCATGCTCCAGTCGGTGGGCATGACGGCGCGGGAGATGCGGCGGATGCTGGGCTTTGAGTGCATCCTCTACGGCACCCGGGCCTTGATTCTGGGCATTCCCGTGTCCATCTTCCTCAGCTACCTCATCTTTGACGCCATCGCCCAAGGCTATCCCCTCCCCTTCCAAGTGCCCTGGATTCCCCTGGGCATCGCCTGTCTGAGCGTGTTCCTGGTGGTGTTTGCCACCATGGCCTACGCCGCCCGAAAGGTTGGCAAGCAGCAGCTGGTGGAGGCGCTGAAAAACGAGAATTTGTAACCGATTTCTTGTATACAGAAGGATTGTACTCCTCCGATTTCTCAGACGGAAACCTGCGCCCCCGGTGGGGACGCTGGCGCTGGGGTGACTTTCTGCCGCCAGAAAGTCACCAAAGGCCGCCAAAGGCGGGGCCTTCCCCCGCCTTGTGGAATCCACCCCGCCGGTACTGGTTGAAGCGTGCACCTTCCTCTTTTCGGCCCTTGGACTGGTGGGGCCACATAGATGGCATGGCAATTCTATTGTAAGTTTCAACTCTACAGCAAATAAACTTCTACCTTCAGGGCCTTACCATGGTGTGCAACTGTTCCCAGTTGCGGATAGCCTGGCTCCCGGCGGTGGGAACGCCGCTTCTCCAGGGTAGGCCCGGATAGGGAAATCACCCAGCCATAGGGCCAGCTACCCAGGGTAGCCTGGTGTGATGGCAGTAACAGAAGCCACAGCAAGGGTGACGGGCCGAATCGAGACTTGACGCAGTTCCAGCCTCGTACCCCAGGGAGGTCCTTAGGGGGGAACGCCCTAAGCGGGTTTTGGTTCCTTTTGACCGAGCAAAAGGAACCCCCAGCGGGAAGCGTCCCCACCAGACTGGCAAGCCGGAACCATGGGCGGTTAGAGCGCTCATTCCTCCACCTCATGGATATTAAATGAAGATTTACTCAAAAGAAGGGCTGTCCCCCGTGGACAGCCCTTCTTTTGTACGTATTCAGTTCTTAGCCAGAGGCAGGGTCACCGACACAGTGGTGCCGGAGCCCACCACGCTGGCCAGCTTGATCTGGCCCTGGTACAGGGCCACGATGTGCTTAACAATGGCCAGGCCCAGTCCCGTGCCGCCAGCGGCACGACTGCGGCCCTTATCCACCCGGTAGAACCGCTCAAAGACACGGCTCTGGCTCTCTTCTGGGATGCCGATGCCGGTGTCCGCCACCACAAAGCGGGCCATACCTTCTGCCACACCCACGGTGACGGTGACCCGTCCCCCCTTGCGGTTGTACTTGATGGCGTTTTCCATCAGATTGATGGCCACTTCCTTGAAGCGGTCGGGGGCAATGCAGGCCACCACCTCGCCGCCGGTGACGTTGAGCTTCACCCCGGCCTTGTCCGCCTGGGGCTGGAGGATGGTCTGCACCTCCTGGGCAATGCTCTTCAGCGGGGCCCGCTCGGTGCCGGTGGCTCCCGCCACGGTCTCCAGCTCGGAGACGGTGAGAATGTCGTCCACCAGATTGGACAGCCGGTCCACCTCCACCGAAATCATGGTCAAAAACCGCTGTTGATCCTCCGGCTTGGTGACCATCCCGGAGGAGAGCATGTCGGTAAAGCCCTTGATGGAAGTGAGGGGAGTTTTCAGCTCGTGGGTGACGTTGGCGGTGAACTCACTGCGCGCCGATTGCAGGGTCTCGTCCACCTGGCGCACGGCCACCTCTGCCTCCTCCACCGGCTTGGCGGTGGAGGCCGCCAAGCGGCGGGCCAGCAGCAGAGCCAACGCCAGAGACAGCACCGCAGCAGCCACAAGGCCCACAGCGGTCTGGGCCACCAGGGTGTCCACGGTGGACAGGGACATGGCTGCCCGTCCGATGTAGCCGTCGGTGAACACCCGGGCCACGTAAATGGTGTAGATGCCGGTGGTGGCGGAGCGGCGCACGTCCTCTCCCACCCCGTTTTCCTTGGCCTCCATCGCCTCAGGGCGGGTGGCGTGGTTCTCCCGGGACTCCTTGTCCGTATCGCCCAACACGGTGCCGTCGGGGGAAATGATGGTCAGGCGCTTTTCCGGGGCCGCCTTGGTGAACTGCTCCAGCAGCTCCTCCGTCCAGGTCTCATAGTTCTGGGCGTCCATGAGGGCCAGCAGCTCGGTGAGGTTTTCTCGGGCAGTGTCCATCTCCCGCTGGCGGAAGGTCCAGATACCCACCACCCCAGAGAGCAGCACCGACAGAGCGGCAATGAGGAAAATGGATATGGTCAGTTTCTTCTTCATCGGTTCTCACCCCATCTTATAGCCCACGGAGCGCACCGTGGTGATATAGCCCTCCCCCAGCTTCTGACGCAAGGCTTTGATGTGCATGTCCACGGTGCGGGTCTCACCGGTGAAGTCGTAGTTCCACACGGCAGCCAGAATCTCGTCCCGGGTGAGGACGGTGCCCCGGCGGCGCACCAGCAGGCACAGCAGTTCGAACTCCTTGTAGGTCAGGGCGATGTCCTCCCCGCCCCTGGTGACGGTGCGCCCGGCGGGGTCGATGACCAGGTCCCGGTAGCGGAGCATGGGGTCCCGATCGCCCACCCGGCGCATGACGGCATTGACCCGGGCTTGCAGCTCCATGACCCCGAAGGGCTTGGAGATGTAGTCGTCCGCCCCCAGGTCCAGGGCGGTGACCTTGTCCATCTCGGTCTGACGGGCGGTGAGCATGATGATGGGCAGCTTGGCCGTGGCCTCCTCCCCTCTCAGACGGCGGACAATGTCCAGCCCGTCCATGCCGGGGAGCATCACGTCCAGCAGCGCCAGGTCTGCCACGGGGGCGGCATCAAAGAAGTCCTCCCCGCTTTCAAAGGCCAACACCTCATGACCCATGGATTTGAAATAATACTCTAACATGGTGCGGATGGACTCGTCGTCCTCCACCACCGCAATACGAAGGGTCATGGTGCCTCTCTCCTTTTTTCTTACTGAATTTCTCCGGTGACACAGAAAATGGCCCAGTTGGCAATGTTCACGGCGTGATCGGCCACTCGCTCCAAGTACTTGCCGATGATAATCAGGTCCACCGAGCGGTCGGAGTGGTCGGCCCGGGAGGCAATGCGCTCCACCAGAATCTTCTTGAGCTGGACAAACAGGTCGTCCACCACGTCGTCCAGGTTGATGACCGCCCGGGCGGTGTTCTCGTCCCGGTCCACGTAGGCGGCAATGGCCTGGCGCACCATCAGCCCCGCCTGGCGGCTCATGGCCACGATCTCCTCGGGCACGTCGGGCTTGTCGCCGCTCTCGGCAATGAGCAGGGAGATCTCGGCGATGTTGGCAGCCTGGTCTCCAATGCGCTGTAGATCAGTGACCATCTTCATGGCAGCGGAAATGGTGCGCAGGTCCCGGGCCACCGGCTGCTGGCGCATGAGCAGGGACATGCAGCGGTTCTCAATGTCCCGCTCCATCTGGTCCATGGTGTTGCGCATCGCGATGGTGGCCTTGGCTCCCTCCGCCTTGCCCTGGGTCAGGGAGGCGGTAACCAGGTCGATGGCGTCCTGGGTGGTAGTACCCATGGCGGTGAGCTCGTGGCTGAGCTCCACCAGCTCGGCATCAAATGTCTTTCTCATGCAGCGTCCCTCCTTAGCCGAATCGTCCGGTGATGTAGTCCTCGGTGCGCTTGTCCTTTGGCACGGAGAACAGTTTCTCGGTGTCGTCGGCCTCCACCAACTCGCCGTGGAGGAAGAAGGCGCAGCGGTCGGACACACGGGTGGCCTGCTGCATGTTATGGGTCACGATTACTATTGTATACGATTTTTTCAATTCTGCAATCAGATCTTCGATCTTGGAAGTGGAGATGGGGTCCAGAGCGGAAGTGGCCTCGTCCATGAGCAGCACGTCGGGCTCCACGGCCAGGGCTCGGGCGATGCAGATACGCTGCTGCTGGCCGCCGGACAGGGACAGGGCGGACTTCTTCAGACGGTCCTTCACCTCGTCCCAGATGGCAGCGCCCCGCAGAGACTTCTCCACGATCTCATCCAGCTGCTTTTTGTTGTGGATGCCGTGGGTACGGGGGCCATAGGCGATGTTGTCATAGATGGACATGGGGAAGGGGTTGGGCTTCTGGAACACCATGCCCACGTGACGGCGCAGCCAGGTCACATCCACCTGGGGGTCAAAGATGTTCTGGTCCCGGTAGAGCACCTTGCCCTCGATCTTCACCGTGGGCACCAGGTCGTTCATCCGGTCCAGGGTCTTGAGGAAGGTGGACTTGCCGCAGCCAGAAGGCCCGATGAGGGCGGTGACCTGGTTTTGGGGCATCTCCAGATTGATATCCTTCAGGGCATGGTTCTGGCCATACCACAGATTCAAATTCTCCGTTTTTAAAATGGCGTTCATGGGAGCAGTTCTCCTTTACTTGTTCTTCAGACGGCTGCCGGCCACAGAGGCCAGGAGGTTGATGACCAGGGTGATCACCATCAGGACAGCGGCCACGGCCAGGGCGCTCTGCACGTCACCGTTTTCGTTGACGTACACGTACAGGGCCACGCTAAGGGTGCCGGAGGAAGTGGTGAGGGCGTCAAAGAAGTTGTTGACCACGCTGCCCATACCGGCGGTGAAGAGCAGGGCGGCGGATTCGCCCACGATACGGCCAACGGCCAGGATGCAGCCGGTGACGATGCCGTCCACGGCGTTGGGCAGCACCACGGTGCGCACCATGCGCCACTTGCCGGCGCCCAGGCCCAGAGCGCCCTCCCGGTAGGACTGGGGCACGGTCTTCAAAGACTCCTGGGTGGTACGCACGATGGTGGGCAGAATCATGATGACCAGGGTGAGGCCGCCACCCAGGATGCCGTACTTAAAGCCCAGAACCTGCTGGAAGAAGAGCATACCCACCAGACCGAAGATGATGGAGGGGATACCAGTGAGGGTCTCGGTGGCAAACTCGATGATGGACACCAGCTTGTGGTTGGTGGCGTACTCGGTGAGGTAGATAGCCGCTCCCACACCCAGGGGGAGCACGATGACCATGGACAGAAGGATGATGTACAGGGTGTTGAGGATGTTGGGCAGAATGCCGTCGGTGCCACGGATGAGGCTGCGCTGGGTGGTGAGGAACTCCCAGGTGATGCCGCCCAGGCCACGGTAGAAGACGTAGCCGATCATAAACACCAGCAGGGCGATGGTGAGGGCGGCGCACAGGTAGAGCAGGCCCCGCAGGCCGCGGTCATAGATGCGGCGACGCAAAGACAGATGTTCCACGAGTTAACCCTCCTTTTTATTTTTGACAAACAGGTTGAGTGCCACGTTAATGAGCATGATGAAGAGGAAGAGGACCAGAGCAATGGAGAAGAGGGATTCCCGCCACAGAGAGCCCACGGTGGCGTAGTTCATCTCGGAGGCGATGGCGGTGGTGAGGAAGCGCACGGGGGTAAACAGGCTGCCGGGCATGTTGGGCACGTTGCCGGAGACCATGATGATGGCCATGGCCTCGCCGATGGCACGGCCCACGCCCAACACGATGGCGGTGGCCACACCGGAACGGGCGGCGGGGAGAGAGACCCGGAAGATGGTCTCGGTGTGGGTGGCGCCTAGGGCCAGGGAGGCCTCCTCATACTCCTTGGGCACAGCCCGCAGAGCGGTCTCAGCCACGTTGATGATGGAGGGCAGAATCATGACGGTAAGTACCACGATGGCCGCCAGCAGGTTGGCGCCGGAGGACAGGTGGAAGGCCTTCTGAATGGTGGGCACCAGCACCACCATACCCACCAGGCCGTACACCACCGAGGGGATGCCAGCCAGCAGGGACACGGCGGAGCGAATCACAACCGCCAGGCGGTGATTGGCCACCTTGGCCAGGAACATGGCGGTGAGCACACCCACAGGCACGCCAATGAGAATGGCGCCGCCGGTACCGGCAAAGGAGGTGAGGATGAAGGGCAGGATGCCGTACACTCCGTTTTTGCCGTCCCAGGTATCTCCAAACAGGAAATCTGTCACGCCAATTTCCAGCATAGCAGGCAGACCGGAGATCACCAGGTAGACGCTGATGAACAGCACGCTGGCCACTGCCACAATGCCGCACAGGAAGAAGATGTTCTTCACCAGCCACTCTACGCTGTCCCGCAGCCGCCGGGCCTTCTGGGCCTTGGCCTGGTCGTTTTGTTTCTCTTGCGCCATGGGGACCGCCTCCTTAGGGGTTTGGGTTATCACGTTCTCGTTATCCAAGTTTTTCATTCTCCTTTACACAGGGGAACGGCCCCCATCCCGTGTGGGGGATGGGGGCTGGTCCCGTAGCCTTGTTTCTTACTTGGCGGTAGGCACAGCGCCAGCCTGACGGATGAGGTCAGCGGCGTCGGTGGACATAGCCCAGTCAAAGAAGGCCTCAGTCTGAGCGGACATCTCGGCGCCCTCCTTGGTCACGATGACGAAGGGACGCTGAATCTTGTAAGTACCGTCCAGAATGGTGGACTCGCTGCACTCCACACCGTCCACGGTGATGGCGGACACGCCGTCCTGGCCCTCCACCTCAGACAGAGAGGCGTAGCCGATGGCAGCGGCGTTGCCGCGCACGGCCTCGATGACAGCGCCGGTGGAGGTCAGCTCCTGGTCCAGCTTGCAGCTATCCGCGGTCTCGGTGATGGACTCGAAGCCGTCACGGGTGCCGGAACCAGCCTCACGGCCGATCACAGCGATGTCACCAGCCTCGCCGCCCACCTCAGACCAGTCGGTGATCTCACCGGTGAAGATCTTGGAGATCTGCTCCACGGACAGGTCGGCCACGGCGTTGTCGGCGTTGACGATGATGGCGATGCCGTCCAGAGCAACGATGTTCTCCACCAGACCCTGCTCCTTCTCCTCGTCCTTCAGAGCGCGGGAGGCCAGGCCCAGATCAGCGGTGCCGTTGGCAGCAGCCTCCACACCAGCGGAGGAACCGCCGCCCTCCACGGACACGGTGACACCGGAGTTGTCGGTGCTGAACTGCTCAGACAGGTAGCCCATGACCTTGGACATAGAGGTGGAACCCAGGCACATCACGGTGCCGGACAGCTCGGAGCCGTCGGTCTTGTCGGAACCGCTCTGGGTGTTCTCAGCGGACTGGTTGCCGCAGGCAGCCAGGCTGAACGCCATGGCGCCAGCCATCAGCATAGCGATAAACTTCTTCATTTGTTGTCTCTCCATTTCATATTCGTTGTGTTTCATGGTCTCTCTTGGGAACAGCTTTGAGTTTACAAAAGAATTGTAAAGAGTGCGTCCAGGGCTTTGTAAAGTCTGTGTAAAGCGGCCCTTTTCTACCTATTCTTAGCGATACCATTGTAATACCGCGGTGTTTTTCTCCCGTTTTAGTGCAATACTACTAATGAGGCAGTCCGCCCCCAGCACAATCCAGGCGGGCACGGTAAAGGCGGTTGGAAGGGCGGAAACGCAAATCTTTACAATTGGGTGCACTGTGTAAACCAGTGCCAGAGCCAGGCCAGACCAGGCCAAAGAAAAGGGTAAACAAACCAATCCGCACACATTCCAACGGATTTGGGAGTAATTCCAAAAGGCCACCCCCAACACATATTTATAATAAAGTCCAAACAGCAGTTCCACCACTGTGGCCGCCCCGAAGCCCACCCCCATCACCCACAGGGGCTGAGGGTGAACGCCGCTGAGGGCCACAATGGCCACAGCCCCAACCCCGTACACCGGGCATAAGGGCAGCAGCAGCAGGCACTTGCGTCCACTGCCCCGGCCATGGACGATCTTGGCGTAGGCCACCTCCAGCAGGTAGCCCAAAAAGCTGTAAACCAAAAGATACCAGATCCATGTGTTCATATCTCATCCTCCCCGTCTGCATAGTCTGTCCCAAAGGTGGGATTCTCATGAAGCGTATAAAATTTTTTCTCACAGGCCGATGATTTACCACCAGTTACCTGTTGTTTGCCCGGTGGGATTGTGATACAATGTATCGAACTTTGCAAGGAGGGACCGATATGCGTCATTTGATTGACTTCGGGGATTTGAGTAGACAGGAATGGGACGAGATCTATCAGAGAGCCGACAAAATCATCAACAACCCAGAACAGTATTTAGATGTATGCCACGGTAAGGTGTCGGCCAACCTGTTCTATGAGCCCTCCACCCGCACCAACTTCTCCTTCCAAACCGCCATGATGCGCCTGGGCGGATCGGTGTTCGGCTTTGCCGACCCCAACTCCTCCTCGGTGGCCAAGGGCGAGACGTTGAAGGACACCATTAAGATGGTATCCAATTATGCGGATGTCATCGTCATGCGCACCCCCTGGGAGGGCGCTGCCAAGGCCGCCTCTCTCTACGCCGATGTGCCGGTGATCAACGCCGGTGACGGCGGCCACATGCACCCCACCCAGACCACCGCCGACCTGACCACCATCACCCGCCTGCGGGGCAGTGTGGACGGGCTGTCCATCGGTCTGTGCGGCGATTTGAAAAACGGACGTACCGTCCACTCTCTCATCAAGGCTCTGTCCAAGTTCAAGGACATCCGCTTCTATCTCATCGCGCCCCGGGACCTGGCCATTCCTCAGTACCTGCGCCAGTTCATGCAGGAGCGCAACATGCCCTTCGTGGAGGTCACCGGCCTGGAGGCTGTCATTCCCCAGCTGGACGTGCTGTACATGACCCGGGTGCAGAAGGAGCGGTTTGTGGACCCCCTGGAGTATGAGCGCAACAAGGGCATTTACGTGCTCACCCGGTCCAAGCTGGAGCGCGCCCGGGAGAACCTGCTCATCATGCACCCCCTGCCCCGGGTGGACGAGATCACCGTGGATGTGGACGACGACCCCAGAGCGGTATATTTCCAGCAGGCCCGGTTTGGCATGTTCGCCCGCATGGCCCTGCTGTCTGATCTGGCCAACCAGCCCCGGAAGACTCCCGACCCGGTGGAGATCGGCACCAAACCCGTGTGCCACAACCCCCGGTGCATCACCCAGACGGAGCTCTATCTGCCCCCGCTGGTGAAGAAGAACGGCGGCGTGGACTGCTGTGCTTTCTGCGATGCACCCCTCTAATTGATTTTTTGAAAAAAGGGCTTGACACCCCAGACATTCTGTGCTATTATACACAGGCTGATGTTTGGGGCGTCACCCTTAACCTGCGGGTGTAGTTCAATGGTAGAATCCCAGCCTTCCAAGCTGGTCGCGTGGGTTCGATTCCCATCACCCGCTCCATACGCGCCTGTAGCTCAGGTGGATAGAGCAACTGCCTTCTAAGCAGTGGGTCAGGGGTTCGAGTCCCTTCAGGCGTGCCAATCATTTAGAGTTTTGCCTCTGAATGAGATTCCTGCATTGCTGGCAGAAGGCACTCCTGTTGCGCATCAAGGTTCGCCTTCGGCTCCCTTTCTGCGGAAGGGACTTTGGCCGGCGAACTTGCCACCGGCAAGTCCGCTGATCGGCCAAACTTCAGGCGTGCCAGCCCATTTGAGGGCCTCTCCCCGTCCCAAGCGCAACAAAGTCAATATGGTGGGTATAGCTCAGTTGGCAGAGCACCGGATTGTGGTTCCGGGTGTCGTGGGTTCGAGCCCCATTACCCACCCCATACTGTGGCTAAGGGCCGGAGCGTCCGCTCCGGCCCTTGCTTCCATCCTCTTCATTGGGGTGTAGCCAAGTGGTAAGGCACGGGACTTTGACTCCCGCATTCGTTGGTTCGAGTCCAACCATCCCAGCCAGACCATTGTCCCCCTGGCTCGCCCGGGGGGACTTTGCGGAATAACTTCATATGACCTAGTAGCTCAGTTGGTAGAGCAACGCCCTTTTAAGGCGAAGGTCCGGGGTTCGAGTCCCCGCTGGGTCACCACGTCGGAGCAAGCGTCATATCGCTTGCTCCGACTTTTTTCAAAAGTCAGAGTGCGCTCATTTTGCTGCTCCTCCTTTCCAAATCGAACCCGCTGCGCTGGGCTTCGATTTGGTTTTAGGTGCAGACCTGATAGCCGTGCATCTATACTGTTGCGATACTTCATCGAAAATGCGTTATTTTCTCTTTTTCGGAGGAAATAACGCATTTTTTCGTCATGTTTGAAAATTGGCCCTGATTGAAAATTCAACTTTAATTCAACTCGCTCTGAAAAGGTCTATCTCTTTACCGGAAGCAAGGTGACCGGTGGATTCTGCGTGACCAGAAAGGGGCTGCTCCTGCCATCCAAGCTGGGCCATAATCATGGAACTGCCCGACGGCTTTGACACTGTTATCGGCGAAGGTGGAGCCAGTCTCTCCGGTGGAGAGCGGCAGCGGATCTCCATTGCCCGCTGCATTCTGAAGGATGCCCCCATCGTCATTCTGGATGAGGCCACTGCCAGCGTGGACGCCGACAATGAGAGCTACATCCAGGAGGCCATCACCCAGCTGTGCCGGGGCAAGACCCTGCTGGTCATTGCCCACCGGCTCAATACCATTCGTCACGCCGATGAGATCCTGGTTATCGACCAGGGGCGCATCGTCCAGGCCGGCGCCCACGACACACTTATGGAGGAGGAGGGCATTTACCGCCGCTTCATCACCGCCCGCTCCAATCCCACCGGTTGGTGCCGGTAAAGGCAGAGGCGCAAAAGAAAAGAATGACCGGGATGCGTGTCCCGGTCATTCTTCGTTCCAGCTTCTTCCCTTGATTGATCCCGGAGAACATGCAAAACCAATATGGCGGCATCTTGCAATTTCATGCGACAAAGAGTATGATGTGGTTAGCTGGCACTAACCATTATTGAGGTGACCATATTGTATGGATGACAACAAGCAGTTTTGGGAGCGGTTTTCACGGCATTACTCCGGTTTCATACGCCGCTCTCAGACAACCTATCATCAGATCTGCAAAGCAATGCGTCCTTTTCTGAAACGGGACATGGACGTACTGGAGTTGGCCTGCGGAACAGGCCAGCTGTCCGTGCCGCTGTCTCCATGTGTCCGGAGCTGGGAGGCAACCGACTTTTCAGCTGAAATGATCCGTCAAGCCAAAAAGCAGGTTTATTCGTCCCGGCTCCATTTCTCCGTCCAGGACGCCACCAAGCTGCCCTACGGGCCGGAGAGCTTCGACGCAGTCGTGATCTCCAACGCCCTCCATGTCATGCCTCACCCGGAAAAAGCTCTGACGGAAGCCTGGCGGGTTCTGAAGCCGGGGGGATGGCTGTTCGCCCCCACCTTTGTCTGGGGCAAAAGCCGAAGCGCCAGACTCCGGCTCTGGTTCATGGGGCTGTCAGGCTTTCGGGTGTACCATGTTTGGACTGCCGGGGAGCTGATGGCATACCTGTCCGAGCGCGGCTATTCCATCGTTCGCCATCCACTTCTCGGAAGTTCGTTGGCGCCGCTGTGCTGTCTGATAGCCAGGAAGATCCCGGATGAACGGACTGCGGCACGGCAGACCACCGTCCAATCTGTGCAGCTCGATGATCCAAAAGTCAAGAAGGAGTGATAGAACATGTGGAAGTCAACGGAATGATGTGCGGGATGTGCGAGGCCCATGTCAATGACGCCGTACGCAAAGCCTGCCCGGTCAAAAAGGTGAGTTCTTCCCGCAGCAAAAACCAGACTGTGATTCTCTCTGAAACAGAGCTGGACACGGCGACTCTTATGAACACCATTCGCGGCACGGGGTATGAAGTCGGAGCGATCCAGAAGGAGCCGTACAAAAAAAGAGGATTGTTTGGTTGAGTTCGTTGGCGGCAGCGGTCAGAAAAGAGGTGTGAACATGAACACGGCAATGCAGTCGTTTGGATATGGATTAACAGCTTTGCTGTTTTGCATCGCTATTCTTGGCGTGTGCCATAACATCAAAAAAACTGCCCGAAAGGTTTTGAAAAGCCAGCAAACACATAAGGATGAGCTGCCGTAAGCGTTTGGAGCTATGGAGCAGATGCGCTTGGCGGTGAACTTACACAGCAGGTCGCTCCTGATTTAAAAGCGCTGATCACATAAAATGCGGTGGAGGCCATATCCAGGCTCCACCGCATTTGATATTCCGTGCCAAATGGCAGGTATTCACTTATCGCGTTGCCGCTCGATAGCAAAGTCCGCCAAATTTGCACAGGCTCATTGCCCGTGCGCATCTTCCCGCATTTTCGTTATCTGCTCCAAGTGCGCCTGCACCGCCGCAAAGGATTTTTCGCTGATCACATGCTCGATCCTGCAGGCATCCTCCGCGGCCGTTTTTTCATCCACGCCAAGACCCTTGAGCATTTCTGTCAGTACCGTATGCCGGGTGTACATGGTCTCAGCAATGGCGAGGCCTTTTGATGTCAGAGTGATTGCGCCTTCTCCGTCCACCTCCACATAGCCGTCTTTTTTCAGAATAGACAAGGCACGGCTGACGCTGGGCTTGGTATAGCCCATCTGTTCTCCTACATCAATAGCCCGCACGAAGGATTTTGTTTGCCTTAAAATATAAATGGTCTCCAAATACATCTGACCAGATTCATGGATTGCCATATAAGACCTCCATTGGATAAAGCATTTTGATTATTATAGCACAGTCCGGAAAAATGAACCAGCCTGTTTATCGGAAACGGAGATTTCTTTGCTGAATATAGGTTCCCGCTTGACAATTGATTAGGCATGGTATATTATAGCAGAGGGTTAGATGTTGCTAACCTAATTTTTTCGCGGTCTGGTTTCCTATCGCTAACCAGACTGTGGAAAAATGATTAAATCAACTGTGAAAAGGTGATGGATATGACATTGTTGGATGCTCTGGACGGTCAGGAATATATCGTCAAGCAAATCAATACGGACGATGAGGAGCTGAATGCGTTCCTTTTTTCTTTAGGTTGCTATGTGGGAGAGCCGGTGACCGTGGTATCCCACCTCAAGGGCGGCTGCGTGGTTTCCATCAAGGATGGCCGCTACAATATCGACAACCAACTGGCCTCGGCCATCGAGATATAAGATCTGGAGCACTTATTACGCCCCAGAGCCCCAGATCTAAGGTATTCATTCATGTTTATTCTGCCCAACGGTTAGCGTAGGGCAACCGCTGAGTTGTGAATAAAGTACATCGCACACATAGAAAAGGAGGAAATGTCATGCGTATTGCCTTGACTGGCAACCCGAACTCCGGCAAAACCACCATGTACAACGCCCTCACCGGGCGAAATGAGAAGGTGGGCAACTGGGCCGGCGTGACGGTTGAAAAGAAGGAGCACCCCATTAAGAAAGCCTACTGCAGCGGGACGGAGGATCTGATTGCCGTGGATCTTCCCGGCGCCTACTCCATGTCCCCGTTCACATCGGAGGAAAGCATCACCAGTTCCTATGTGAAGCACGAACACCCCGATGCCATCATCAACATTGTGGATGCCACCAACCTGAGCCGCAGCCTGTTCTTCACCACCCAGCTGCTGGAACTGGGCATCCCCGTGGTGGTCGCCCTGAACAAGAGCGATATCAATGCAAAAAAGCAGACCGTCATTGATGTAGCGTCTCTCTCCGCCAAACTGGGCTGTCCCGTGGTAGAGACCGTCTCCACCGCCGCGGAAGGGCTGAAGGCCGTAGTGGACGCCGCTGTTGCACAAAGCGGTAAAATCCAAAGAGCTCCTTATGTCCAGGGCGACATTGATCTGACTGACAAGAAGGTTGTGGAGGAAGCCGACCGTAAGCGTTTCGCGTTTGTCAATTCCCTGGTCTCCCAGGTGGAGAAGCGGAAGGTCCTCACCAAGGACAAGGGCACGGGGGACGCCATTGACGCCGTGCTGACCAACAAGTTCCTGGGCATTCCCATCTTTGCCGTGGTCATGTTCCTGGTGTTCCAGATTTCTCAGGTGTGGGTGGGCACACCCGTTGCCGATTATCTGGTGGGCTGGATCGAAACCTTCCAGGGCTACGTCGGCGAGGTGCTGCTGGCTGACGCCAATCCTCTGCTGACCGCGCTGCTGGCCGACGGCATCATCGGCGGGGTGGGCGCCGTGGTTGGTTTCCTGCCCCTGGTGATGATCATGTATTTCCTCATCGCCCTGCTGGAGGACTGCGGCTATATGTCCCGCGTGTCCGTGGTACTTGACCCCATCTTCAAGAAGGTGGGCCTGTCCGGTAAGTCTGTCATCCCCTTCGTCATCGGCACCGGCTGTGCCATCCCCGGCGTCATGGCCAGCCGCACCATCCGCAACGAGCGGGAGCGCCGGGCCACCGCCATGCTGACCCCCTTCATGCCCTGTGGCGCCAAGATCCCCGTCATCGCCCTGTTTGCCGGTGCCTTCTTTGACGATGCCGGCTGGGTAAGCTTCCTCATGTACTTCACCGGCATCGTGCTTATTTTCCTGGGCGCTCTGCTGGTCAACAAGATTGCCGGCTACAAGAACCGCAAGTCCTTCTTTATCATCGAGCTGCCGGAGTATAAGGTACCTTCTCTCTGGTTCGCCTTCAAGGCCATGTGTGCCCGTGGCTGGGCCTACATCGTGAAGGCCGCCACCATTATTCTGCTGTGCAACACCGCCGTGCAGATCATGCAGACCTTCAACTGGAGCTTCCAGGTGGCGGAGACCGCCGACAGCTCCATTCTGGCCTCCATCGCCCATCCCTTTGCCTATCTGCTGGTGCCCATTGTGGGCGTTCTCAGTTGGCAGCTGGCAGCCGCTGCCGTCACCGGTTTCATTGCTAAGGAAAATGTGGTGGGCACGCTGGCCGTCTGCTTTGCGGGCCTTGAGAACTTCATCGACACCGATGCCCTGGAGATGATGGAGGGCGCTGGCGCCGAGGTGGCGGGCGTCATCGCCATCACCAAGGTGGCGGCTTTGGCCTACTTAATGTTCAACCTGTACACACCTCCCTGCTTCGCCGCCATCGGCGCCATGCACTCTGAGATCAAGAGCGCCAAGTGGCTGTGGGGCGGCATCGGCCTCCAGCTGGGTACTGGCTATACAGTGGGCTTCCTGGTCTACCAGATCGGCACCCTGATCACCACCGGTTCCATTGGCGCCGGCTTTGTCCCCGGTCTTATCGCTGTAATTGTGTTCGCCGCAGTTCTGGTGTGGCTGTGCCTGAAGGCGGATAAGGATCTGAAGCAGGAGTATGCGCTGAATGGAGCGAGAGCCTGATGATCGACTGTATCGTAATTGGCATTCTTGTGGTAATTATCGCAGCCGCCGCGTTCTATGTCTATAAGGCAAAAAAGAGCGGCAAGAAGTGTATCGGCTGCCCGGATGGATGCTCTTGCAGTTCCAAAAAGGCAGACCAGCATCACTGCTGCTGCAGTACCCATGAGAAATAGAAAAGATGCGGGGGCCTTCCGTTTGGATGGCCCCCGCTAATCATTTCATGCATCCATGAACTTTCCTATTGACAAACACGATGTGATATATTAAAATCAGAACATAGGTTAGCTATCGCTAACCTCCGGGAGAAATCCCGATTATTTTTTGAATATAGGTTAGCGTTTGCTAACTTCCTACTTTGGAAGCGACGTACCATACAAGGAGGCGTGTTATGTCAGAGGATCTGCTGATTCGTCACTGTTCTCCCACCCTGGCGGGAATCAAGACGGGAAATCTTTTTTCCTGTGCCTGCCCCAGCCGGAAGGATCTGACGAAAGACTTGTGTCGGCTGAACAAGAAACTGGTGCCCAAGGGCATCCGCGTCCTTCCGCTTCGGGTTGGCAAAGGCCGCGCTTTGATCTACGCCTACCGGCCCAATGCACTGGAGAGCGATCTGACCGATTACCGCGCCAGAGCCTTGCTTCTCAAATACGGCTATGTGCCGGAAAACCCCAATGGCTGCGTGGTTCACCTGATCCACCGGCTCCGGAGCGAAGGGGAATTCCCCCATGAGATCGGCCTGTTTTTGAGCTATCCCCCTGAGGATGTGCTGGGCTTTATTTGCAACCGGGCGTGCAATCACAAATGCGTGGGCTGCTGGAAGGTCTACGGCGACGAGCAGGCCGCCAGAAACCTCTTTGAGAAATACGAGATGTGCAGCAAAATCTACTCCCGGCAGTGGCAGCAAGGGAAATCCATCGAGCAGCTCACCGTGGCTGGTTGATGTTTCTACCATAACAAATCCAGAAAGAAAGGTCGCTAAAGTCTTATGAGTAAAGTTGCAGTTGTGTATTGGAGCGGCACGGGAAACACCGAGGCCATGGCCATGGCGGTGGCCGAAGGAGCCAAGGGCAAGGGTGCCGAGGTATCTGTGATCACCGCCGCAGAGTTCTCCCCGGAGCAGGTCAGCGAGTATTCCGCCATCGCTTTCGGCTGCCCCTCCATGGGGTCGGAGCAGCTGGAGGAGAGCGAGTTCGAGCCTATGTTCACCGCCTGTGAGGGCAGGCTGAGCGGGAAGAATATCGCCCTGTTCGGCTCCTACGGCTGGGGCGATGGCGAATGGATGCGCAGCTGGGAGTCCCGCTGCAACGACGACGGCGCCAATCTGGCCTGTGACAGCGTGATCTGCAACGAAGCTCCGGACGATGACGCTCTGGCGGCTTGCCGCGAACTGGGCGCGTCGCTGGCCTGACAAAAACACCGCAGAAGGCAGGAGGCGCTCGTCTCCTGCCTTCTGCCTGTATCCCCAGTCAGCATAGGCAAAACCATTTCCGAACCCAGAGAAACAGGTCGTGAGAAATCATGCTGAAAGAATATTTATCGAGCCAGGACTCCGCCACAGGCCGTTGGAGCAGCAGTATGCCAGGGGTGCAGATCTGCCGGTTTTCCCTGCCGGAGCCGGAGCAGGAACCTCTGCGGTCTGTCCCGGTGTGCGGCACACCGCTCCAGTTTGAGGTACTGTTCTGCCTGACCGGCCGCCTTACTGTCCGAACGTTACAAGGTACCTCCTGCACGGTGGAGGCGCCGGGGATTTTCCTGCTCTCCGACAGCTCCGCTCTCCGCTCGTGTCGGTACAGCGGAAACCTGAGCGGTGTTTTGATTGCCGTAGACGCCAAAGCCGCAAAGGAAAGCCTTGTGACGGTCTGCTCCACTTTGGGGATGAAGCTGGACACCAGGATCGTCAAGAAAAAGATGACGGCGAGGAACGGCTGCACGGCCCTGCACGGCACACCTTGGACACAGGCTTTTTTTGAAACCGTTCGCTATCTGCCAGAGCAGGAGCAGGAACGCTACTGTGTTTTCAAGTCGGTGGAACTGCTGTATCTGCTCTGCACCGAGGTATCTGAATCGGATGGCTCTCTCTCCGGCTCAGGCTGCCCAGTATCCCACAGTCTGTTGGAAGTCAAGGCATACATACAGGCGCATCTGTCTGATAAGCTCACCATTGCGTTCCTCTGCAAACAGTTTTCCGTTTCCCCGACCTTCTTGAAAGAAGGGTTTCGCCGCGCCTATGGCGTACCAATCCACACATATTTGATCCAACTGCGCCTCCGACGGGCACAAGAGCTGATCTGCACCACCCGGATGCCCATTCAGCAAATTGCACAGTCTGTGGGGTATGAGGGTATGAGCCAGTTCAACGCAGCGTTCAAGCGGGAGTATGGCATGACTCCCGGCCAGTACAGAAAAATGTCGGAAACCGCAACTCCGCGTCCGTTTTGACAGCGACAAGCTCCCACATTTCCTGCTATAATAACCAGACATTCCAAAGTGATCAAAGGAGTGACAGCGATGAAACAGCATCGTTTTTGGGCCTGGGGCGCTGTGATTTGCATGATTATGGTCATGGTCACCGGCTACAAGCGGAAATAAGGGAAAGGAAGTATTGCAATGAGTGTTTATACGAAACTGGCCTGCTTTGCGGGTGGTGCGTTGTTTGGCTCTTTTGGCGTTAAGCTGCTGTCCAGCAAGGACGCCAAAAAGGCCTATGTCCATGTCACGGCCGCCGGCCTGCGGATGAAGGACTCGGTTATGGGGACCGTAACCACGGTGCAGGAGAACGCCGCGGACATTCTGGCCTCCGCCAAGGAGCTGAACGAGGACCGGGCTGCAAAGGAAGCGGAGGAAGCCGCCGCTGCCAATCTGGAGAGCGAAGAAGCCTGATTGACCCAGAGGGAGCCGCCAGCGGCTCCCTCTTTTCGTGAAGGAGGAACCTATGAACGCAACCATATTGCACGAAAGCCGGGGGCGCATCCGGTTCCGGCTGCGGCAGAAACAGATGACGCTCGCTCAGGCGGATCTGCTGGAGGCATGGATTCAGGGAAAGTCCTGGTGCCGGCAGGTCACCGTCCATGAGCGCACCTGCTGCGTCATCCTGTACTACGATGGGACTCGCCAAGCCGTGCTGAATGAGATTCGGCATTTTTCCTGGCAGGAGGCGGAGCGGACCACCGCACTGCCCGCCCACAGCAGCCGGGCGCTGAACCGGGAATTTGAGGAGAAGCTGGTGGCAAAGGTAGTGTGCAAGGCCGCCTGTACCCTGTTTCTCCCACCTCCATTGCGGATTGCCCGCATACTCTGGCACATGATCCCCTTTGTACGGCGGGGACTGCGCTGCCTGCTGCGCCGCCGCATCAAGGTGGAACTGCTGGATGCCCTGTCTATTTCCATTTCCGCCTGCAGAAGGGACTTTGGAACCGCCGGAATGGTCATGTTCCTGCTGGAGGTGGGCGAACTGCTGGAGGAGTGGACAAGAAAGAAATCTGTGGCGGATCTGGCCCGGTGTATGTCGCTGAATGTGGACCGGGTCTGGCTGCGCACAGCCCAGGGCGAAGTGCTGGTTCCTGTGTCCCAGATCCAGCCGGGGGATGCAGTAGTCGTCCGCGCCGGCGGCATCGTCCCCGTGGACGGGCTGGTGCTGGAGGGGGAGGTCACCGTCAATCAGGCGTCCCTCACCGGCGAATCCATCCCGGTACCCAAGCACCCCGGAGGCGCAGTCTATGCCGGCACCGTGGTGGAGGAGGGCGAGTGTGTGCTGGAGGTGAAGCAGGCCTCCGGTCAGAGCCGCTATGACCAAATCGTTCACATGATCGAGCAGTCGGAGCAGATGAAGTCGGAGGCTGAGAGCAAGGCTGCCAATCTGGCGGACAAGCTGGTGCCCTATACCTTTGTAGGGAGCCTGCTGAGTTTTGCTCTTACCCGCAATGTGGCACGGGCTTTGTCGGTGCTGATGGTGGACTTCTCCTGCGCACTGAAACTGGCTATGCCTCTGGCCGTCCTCTCCGCCATGCGGGAGGCGGGACGGGCCCATATCACCGTCAAGGGCGGCAAGTTCCTGGAGGCGGTGGCTGCCGCCGACACCATCGTTTTCGACAAGACCGGCACCCTGACCCACGCCTGCCCCCGGGTGGCTCAGGTGGTGTCCTTCGGCGGCAAAGAGGAATCCGAAATGCTGCGGCTGGCCGCCTGCCTGGAGGAGCACTTCCCCCATTCCATGGCCAACGCCGTGGTGGAGGAGGCGAAGCGCCGGGGCCTGCGTCACGAGGAGTACCACTCCAAGGTGGAATATCTGGTGGCCCACGGCATCGCCAGCACCGTCGATGGGGAGCGGGTCCTCATCGGCAGCGCCCACTTTGTCTTTGAGGATGAGGGCTGCGTCATTCCGGAAGGCGAACAGGAGCGCTTTGACGCCCTGCCGCCGGAGTATTCCCACCTGTATCTGGCCGTAGGGGGGCAGCTGGCCGCCGTGATTTGCATCTCCGACCCGCTGCGGGAGGAGGCGAAGGAAGTTCTGTCCACCCTCCGTGCTCTGGGGGTCACCAGTACCGTTATGCTCACCGGAGACAGCTACCGCACCGCCGCAGCCATTGCCGCCCAGGTGGGAGTGGATGACTTCCGCGCTGGAGTCCTTCCGGCGGACAAGGCGGAGTATGTGGCACGGCTCCGCCGGGAGGGGCATACTGTCCTGATGGTGGGCGACGGCATCAATGACTCACCGGCCTTATCCGAGGCGGATGCGGGCATTGCCATCAGCGACGGCGCCGCCATCGCCCGGGAGATTGCAGACATCACCATTGCCGCTGACAGCCTCTGGGAACTGGTAGAGCTGCGCCAGATCGCCATGGCTCTAATGGCGCGCATCCACTCCAACTATCGCTTTGTCATTGGCTTCAACGGCGCCCTGATCGCTCTCGGTGTGGCAGGAGTCCTGCCGCCTGCCACCTCCGCCACGCTGCACAATCTCTCCACTTTGGGAGTCAGTCTGCGAAGCATGAGCCGGCTGACTGCTCAGACGCAGTCCGCTCGGGGCAACAATTTGCAGAATGGATAAAAAAAGAATCCTTTCCGTTTGGTAGCTTGTGCTTTTTGCGCGGTTGCACATGGCTAACTCCATGTGCTATAATAAGCCCACGATGCGCAGTGCGTGATGCATGGTAAGTCCAATCGCCGCTGCGCATCGTTTTTTACAATGTAGTTAGCCATAGCTAACTACATTGAAGAAAGGGGAGGATTGTATCAGACCGTATCGATCTACCATTGTTCTTTCTGTTCTGCTGCTTATATTGTCCGGCTGCTCACTGTTTGTAGGCGTGATTGACCTGACGCCGGGCGAGCTTCTGGCGGGCAATTTTGAGCAGCTGGAGATTTTCATCATCTCCCGGCTGCCGCGCTTGCTGGCCATCCTGTGTACCGGAATCGGCATGAGCGTTGCGGGACTCATCATGCAGCAGCTGTGCAGCAACAAATTTGTGTCCCCCACCACCGGCGCCACCATCTCCTCGGCCCAGTTCGGCATCCTGCTGGCGCTCCTGTTTATGCCGGCCTCCACCCTATGGAGCCGGGCCATTTTTGCCTTTGCTACGGCGATTCTGGGCACCTGGATCTTCGTCTGGTTCATTCAGCGCATCCAGTTCAAGGATGTGGTGATGGTCCCTCTGGTGGGCATCATGTTCGGCAATGTCATCGGCGGCATTACCAACTATCTGGCTTACAAATATGAGATGACCCAAGCTCTGTCCTCCTGGCTGGTGGGCCACTTCTCGCTGGTGCTGAAAGGCCGGTATGAGATCGTCTGGCTGACAGTCCCGCTGGTGGTGCTGGCCTTCCTCTTCGCCAACCATTTCAACATTGTGGGACTGGGCAAGGATTTTTCCAAGAACCTGGGGGTCCCGTACAACCTGGTCCTCTTCTCCGGCCTCACCATTGCCGCCATGATCACCGCCAGCATTGTGGTGGTGGTCGGTTCCATCTCCTACATTGGACTGATCGTGCCCAATGTGGTGGCCATGTACAAGGGAGACAAGATCCGTGGCACACTGGTGGATACCGCTCTGTTCGGCGCCATCTTCGTGCTGGTGTGCGACATGATTGGCCGGATCGTAATCGCCCCCTACGAGCTGCCCATCGAGCTGATCGTGGGCATCCTGGGAAGCCTCATTTTCATCGCCCTGCTGTTTTACCGGCTCAAGCATGGCCGGAAGGCCATCCGTCTGGGCAGCGCTGGAACAAGCTGCTGCTCCACCATGCCCAACCTGAAGGGAGGTGCAGACCAGTGAACACCGCTGCCATACGTGCCAACCGGCGCAAACTTCTGATTTTAGTGGTCCTCGTTCTGCTCTGCGCAGCGGGATACATGTTGGTGGAGGTCAACTTTTCTAATCCCAAGCTTCTGGCCTATGCCATGAAGATCCGCACCCCCAAGCTCATTGTTATGCTCATTACCGCCTTTTCCATCGGCGGTGCCTCTCTGGTATTCCAGTCTATCATTAACAACACCATCGTGACCCCCTGCCTGCTGGGGATGAACTCCCTGTACACTCTTATCCACACGGCGGTGGTGTTCTTTCTTGGATCTGCCAGCGTGGTGGCCTCCAATGCCAACCTGTCCTTCGCAGTGGACGTGGTGCTCATGGGCGTTACCGCCACCATTATCTACAGCTGGATCTTCAAAAAGACCAAGCACAATGTGCTGTATGTGCTGTTGGTGGGCACAGTGCTGACTTCGTTTTTCAGCAGCATTCAGACCACTCTTACCCGGGTCATGGACCCCAACGAGTACGATACCCTGCTCAACACTTTGGTGGCCAGCTTCAGCAACATCAATTCCGAAATCATCGTCTTTTCCCTGATCCTTCTGGCCGCCGTTATCTTCGCATTGCGAAAAGAGCTGGCCCTGCTGGATGTGCTGACCCTGGGCAAGGAGCAGGCCATCAACCTGGGCGTGGACTACGACCGCTGCATCCGCCGCCTGCTGCTGGGCGTGACTCTCTGCATCGCCGTGGCCACCGCCATGGTAGGACCCATCTCCTTTTTGGGGCTCATCATCGCCAATCTGTCCCGGCAGCTGCTGAAAACTTTCCGGCACACCCAGTTGGTGCTGGGCTCGGCCCTGTTCGGCATGATCGTGCTGGTGGGCGGGCAGCTCATCGTGGAGCATGTGTATTCCTACTCCGTGCCGGTGAGCGTATTCATTACTGTGGGCGGCGGCCTTTACTTCCTCTATCTCCTCCTGACAAGAAAGAAGGTGTGACCATGCGCGTACAAGAACTGACAAAACAGTATGACGGGAAAACCGTGGTGGATGGCGTGAGTTTCGCCATCCCCAAGGGTAAGGTAATTTCTCTGATCGGTCCCAACGGTGCGGGCAAATCCACCGTTATGGGCATGATCTCCCGGCTCATCGCCCACGACAGTGGACTGGTGGACTTTGAGGGCAAGGACATCGGCAAATGGAAAAGCAAGGAGCTCTCCAAGCGTCTTGCCATCCTGACCCAGTCCAATAACATCCAGATGAAGCTGACTGTGCGGGAGCTGGTGACCTTCGGGCGCTTTCCCTATTCAGGCAACCGTGTCACCCCAGAGGATCAGAAGATCATCGACCGAGCCATTGCCTACATGGAGCTGGAAGAATTCCAGGATCGCTTCATTGACGAGCTCTCCGGCGGCCAGCGGCAGCGGGCCATGATCGCCATGGTCATCGCCCAGGACACCGAATATGTGTTGCTGGATGAGCCCACCAACAATTTGGATATCTACCACGCCACCAACATGATGAAAATCGTCCGTCGCCTCTGCGACGAGCTGGGGAAGACGGTGATTTTGGTGCTGCATGAGATCAACTATGCGGCATTCTATTCCGACTATATCTGTGCCTTCAAGGACGGAAAAATCGCTAAGTTCGGCACTGTGGAGGAGGTGATGACGAAAGAGAACCTGTCCCAGATCTATCAGGTGGACTTCGAGATCCTGACCATTGCGGGCAAACCCCTGTCCATCTACTATTGACCCTTATTTTCAGTACTTTTTAGAAAAGGAGTAACCAAAAATGAACATGAAAAAGATGCTTTCTCTTGCCCTGGCCGGTGTGATGGCCCTGAGCCTCATGGCCTGCTCCGCTCAAAATGGCGGCGATTCTTCCGAGAATACCTCCTCGCCCAGCAGCAGCCAGTCCAGTGAGGAAACCCCTGAGTCTGTGACCATTACCAGCCTCAATGCCAACAAGGAGGCGGCGGAGCTGGAGGTGCCTTACGATCCCCAGCGTATCGCCATTCTGGATATGGCCTCGTTGGACATTCTGGATGCCCTGGGCGTGGGCGACCGGGTAGTGGGTACTGCCTCCACCAGTCTGGAGTATCTCCAGGACTACATCAATGACGATATTGCCAACCTGGGCACCATCAAGGAGGCCGATCTGGAGGCCGTCATGGCCTGTGAGCCGGATGTCATCTTCATCGGTGGCCGTCTGGCCTCCAGCTATGACGCCCTCAGCGAAATCGCTCCTGTAGTCTACCTGGCCACCGATACCGAGCTTGGGGTCGTGGAGAGCGTGCGGCAGAATGCCACTACCATCGCCTCCATGTTTGGTCTGGAGGACAAGGTGGATGAGCTGATGGCCAATTTTGACGCCCGGATCACCGCCCTGTCCGAATTTGCCGCCGGCAAGACCGCCATCGTGGGACTGGTCACCAGCGGCAGCTACAATGTGCTGGGCAATGACGGTCGCTGCTCCATGATTGGACGCGAAATTGGTTTCGAAAATATTGGCGTGGACGCCAACATTGACACCTCCACCCATGGCAACGAGGCATCTTTTGAGTTCATCGTGGAGAAGGCACCCGACTATATCTTCGTTATGGACCGCGACGCCGCCATCGGCACCGACGGGGCAAAGCTGGCCCAGGAGATCATGGAAAACGAGTTGGTGATGGGAACCGATGCCTACAAGAACGGCAACATCGTCTATCTGGCTCACCCCGCCGTGTGGTACACCGCCGAGGGTGGTATCTCCGCACTGGACATCATGCTGCAGGATCTGGAGAGCGAGCTGCTGGGTTAACGCTGTTTCAGATGGAGTATTACGGCCTTTCTCCAAAGAACTCATATATCGTTTTCATCGAACTTGACTGCTAACGAAAGGAGCGCTTACCATGGATCAGGAAAACAGAATGCCTCTTATTGGCGACAAGGCTCCGTCCTTCGAGGCTGTCACCACCCAGGGCCCTATCAAATTCCCGGAGGATTACGCCGGCAAATGGGTGATCCTCTTCTCCCATCCTGCGGATTTCACCCCGGTCTGCACCACGGAGTTTATGACCTTCGGCTCCATGATCGACGAGTTCAAGGCTCTCAATACTGAGCTGGTTGGGCTTTCGGTGGACTCCATCTATTCCCACATCGCCTGGCTGCGGAAGATCCAGGAGCTGGAGTGGAACGGTAAGAAACACATCAATGTGACCTTCCCCCTCATCGAGGATATCCGCATGGAGGTGGCCAACAAGTACGGCATGATCCAGCCGGGACAGTCCAACACCCAGGCGGTACGGGCGGTGTTTGTCATCGACCCCAACGGCGTGGTGCGAACCATCCTGTACTATCCGCTGTCCACGGGCCGCAACTTTGACGAGATCAAGCGTATCATCCTGGCGCTCCAGAAAGCGGACGCCGACGCCTGCGCCACCCCGGCCGACTGGCGGCCCGGCGATGATGTCATCGTACCCACCGCTGGCAGCTGCGGCGTAGCCAAGGAGCGGATGGACAACCAGAGCGAGAATCAGTATTGCCTGGATTGGTTCATGTGCTTCCGCAAAGAGTCGAAGTAATACTAAGTTAATTCCCCAATAACAGAAAACCGGTCGAGATTTCATGCTGAATGACCCCCGTAGTTTAGATTGATCGAGCAAGAGCTCGACATCTGAATTACGGGGGTTGTTACTTTGAGACCAGGATTTTCTCCGACAGGGGTGCTTTTGCATTTACTTGCATAAGCACCCCTTCTTTTTTTACCCGTAAGTACGTCTGCCGCTGCCGCGACCCACCGCTCCGAAATTTGGTTCGCATCCAAATTTCAGAAGACGGAGTCAATCACCATGTACTTTCATAGAGAGGACTATCCTTATAGGATGCCTTGTGGGAACGGAAGTTGACCGTATGCCCCATATACTCCGGCTTGGATAAAATCTGCCCGACTATATAGCCGCTCCAGTTATACGGGTTGGGAAATTCCTTCCTGCTTTTCCAGACACCCATACCTGTCTCCTTTTATCCACTTTTCAATTTGCGAAACTTATTGTACCTTATCGAAATAAGACTGATGGTGTACCATAACATCGTCTAGAATTCCCGAATCATCAAAGCCAAGCCTCCAAGAAGCCAGGTCAAAAGAGTCATTCGTTTCGTAAGTAAGAACATATGCCTCAGAGCTATCGCTTGGCTGTCCATATAACTCTAACACATCTTCTCTGGTAGACCATCCCAGCATCAACCCACCGGGAAGGCGGAGTTCCGTGCCGGAAAAGTCGTAATTGCCATAGATTACATGGACGCCTCCCACCGTGCTTTCTGCGACAGGTATCGTGCTTTCGGTGGGGTTGAAAGCACAGACGCTGACAGTCTGTTCACGGTCATTGGTCAACGAGACCCATTCCCATTCATAGGACGCATACGGGCCTTCCGCGCCGGCCAGAGAAAGCCCGGCATCCTCCTCGGAAATCACCCATCCATCGTTCAGGAAAGCCGCAAGGGGAACCGGCAGCGTATAAACCGTATCATTGATTTGAATCGAAAAATTTTTCCAATCATTCGAAAGTTCAGGGGATGGCGGGTACAATTCTGCCCCTGCCGCATCGAGTTCTGTCATAAATTCGAGCGTCATCAAGGTGGAGGTATGCGGCAGGTAGGTAACTTTCGCAAACAGAGCAAAGTCGTTCCCGCCCCACAGCGCGCGCCCTTCCTCGTACCTCTTTTCACTGATTTCAAAGGAATGCCGTTCGCCGGTCATATCTACGCCGCGCAAATAATAGGAGTCTGAGCTATAGTCTCCGATCCCCATCTCATAATCAAATTCCAGCCGCTCCAAATAGGCGGCTTCCGGGCGCTTGAGGTAGGGGATGTCCAAAACGAGCGGCCGGACAAGGAAGAAAGCGGCGGCGAGGCAAAGCAGAATGCCTGCGGTTCTGCCAACCTTTTGCAGGAACGTTGTGTCCGGCTGAATCAGCAGTATGAATAAGACAAGGGCGATGATCACCGCCACCAGCCCCAAGCCGCCATAGACAATGACGGCTTGCATAAACCCTGTGATGCCGATGGCAAAGGCATCGGCGCTTGTAAACCATCCCACCACCGCGAGGATGGTGATCGGCAGAAAAAAGATGACGGCAGGGAACAAAATAAACCATTTTAACTCCGCCTTGCTTTTTTCGCCGCCGGGCGCTCTTTTGTCTGTTCGGTTCTCATTTATATTGTTCATTTTCTCTCTTGCTTTTATGAAAATCAGTGTTTCAAACGCTCCAGCGTCTCGCAAATCGCAAGCATCCCCTGTTTTTGATCTTTGATTTTGGCGGTGATGCTGTTGTTGACCAGCGACAATTTTATTTTGGTTTTCCCGCTTTTCGCTTTGATGATCCGCTGGGAAGGCAGTAGCCCTTTTTGTACTTTCAGTTCGTCAAACTGGTCAAACGGAATGCAGATTTTACCGTAAATATGCGAGATATCAAAAGTTTCCAACACTGCGATAACCAATGTTTTTTCTGTCACGCCAACATAACAATATACATTACTCAAAGCTCCCAGTGCCAACATTTCAGCCGTCCCAGACATCAAGGTTCCCCATGCTTTTCCCTGGTATGTTTCTCCTTCCGGGCAGATACTATCTAACATTTCATTCATATCTTTCTCGTTCATAAATAAAGTCATAAAATTCACCTCGTCGTTTTGCCCTCTAGTTAGTAGATCTGGTTCCGGTTTAATTATAACACTTAGCTGGTTTTTCGGTGTGAATTCAAGGTAAAACACTCGTAAATGTTAGGCAGAAAAGCCCCAACGATTGCCATATCCTTTGCTGTGTCTGATGTTTTTGTTTCTGATGCAAGCGTTCACGGATGGGGCGTACTATTACTTCTTCATTGAGCATATTAGCTCCTTTCGTTTCGTTCAGGCCAGTGGGGCGGAACGAAAACGGGGCGGGGAGCGGCATCCCACACCCAGCCGCCGGCGCTCAAAAGAGCGGGGAACAATATGGGTGAGCCCTGATATATAAAAAGCGAGCCACAGCTCACTTCCATGAGCGTGGCTCGCTACAGC
>NZ_SJOS01000024.1:0-36740 GCF_012027765.1 Pseudoflavonifractor sp. SW1122
CGTCGGCAGCGTCAAATGTGCCTAAGAGACAGGCCCCGTAAGATCGTGGAGCAGGGCATTTACCCCGCCGTGGATCCCCTGGAGTCCACCTCCCGCATTCTGGAGCCCGACGTGGTGGGCCAGCGGCACTACAAGATCGCCCGTGGCACCCAGGAGCTGCTGCAGCGCTATCGGGAATTACAGGACATCATCGCCATTCTGGGTATGGAAGAGCTCAGCGAGGACGACCGCCGCACCGTGGAGCGGGCCCGCCGCATTCAGCAGTTCTTCTCCCAGCCCTTCTCCGTGGCCGAGCAGTTCACCGGCCTGGAGGGCCGCTATGTGAAGCTGGAGGACACCCTCCGCTCCTTCGAGGTGATTCTGGGCGGCGAGCTGGACAAGTACCCCGAGGTTGCCTTCAGCAACGTGGGCAACGTGGACGAGGTCGTGGCCAAGGCCAAGAAGATGGGGGCGGTATAATGGCAGAAGCCAATACCTTCTACCTGGAGATCATCACCCCCGAGCGGCAGTTCTACATTGGACCCGCTCAGGCTCTGATCTTCCCTGCTGTGGACGGCCAGATGGGCGTCTATGCAGGCCACGCTCCCACGGTCACCGCCATTGAGCCCGGCGAGCTGCGCTACAAGGTGGACGACGTGTGGGAGCCCGCCGCCGTGGGTGCTGGCTTTGCCGAGATCAAGCCCGACTATGTGATCTTGCTGGTGGGCTTTGCTGAGCACCCCGAGGAGATCGACCGCAAGCGTGCCGAGGCCGCCAAGCTGCGTGCCGAGGAGCGTCTGCGCCAGAAGCAGAGCATCCAGGAGTATTACCACTCCAAGGCCGCTCTGGCCCGGGCCATGGCCCGCTTGAAGACCCGGCGATAACAGAATATAGATAAAAGCGCATGTCTCACCCCGAGACATGCGCTTTTTTGCGCGCTCAATGGCTTTCGTAGGCCTGACGCAGCTTTTCCAGGGCCTTTTTCTCAATGCGGGAGACGTAGGAGCGGCTGATGCCGCACAGGGTGGCGATTTCCCGCTGGGTGAGGGGAGCCTGTTGGTTGAGGCCGTAGCGCAGCTTGATGATGTGGGCCTCCCGGGGGGTGAGGCAGGTGTCCACGCACTCCCGCACCCGCTGGCAGGAGTCCCGCAGGTCCAGGTCTTCCAGCATGGTGTCGTCCACGCACACCACGTCCATCAGGGACAGGGAATTGCCCTCCGGGTCTCCGTCCAGGCTGTCGGAGAGGGATAGCTCTCCCTGGGTTTTCCGCTGGGAGCGGAAGTACATGAGAATTTCGTTTTCAATGCAGCGGCTGGCGTAGGTGGCCAGGCGCACATTTTTGTCCCCTTTGAAGGTGGACACCCCTTTGATGAGCCCGATGGTGCCAATAGAGATGAGATCGTCCTGATCTCCCGTCTGTGTGTAGTATTTTTTTAACATGTACTCCAAAGGACAAAGCACTTTTCTCAGGAAATATCCGTTCTGACTCGTATAATCGACATTTAGACATCATTTATAATGCCAATTTTATGGTGCCCGCATAATGCCTAGAGACTTTTAAAGTTTCTGGGCATTTTTTATGCTAAAAATGTAACGAGGTGATTTAATGAACACAGAAATCATTGCTGTCGTCAATCAGAAGGGCGGTGTGGGAAAGACAACGACCTGCGCCAACCTGGGGATTGGATTGGCGCAGGCCGGGAAAGAGGTGCTCCTGGTGGACTGCGATCCGCAGGGGAGCCTGTCTGTCAGCTTGGGATATCACCAGCCGGACAAGCTGTCCTTTACGTTGACCGACGCCATGAGCCGAATCCTCATGGACGAACCACTGGGAGGCAGAGAAGGGGTATTAACCCATCCGGAGGGCGTAGATTTGATGCCCGCCGATATCAGATTATCCGGCATGGAGGTGTCTCTTGTCAACGCCATGAGCCGAGAGACCATATTGCGGCAGTACCTGGATACCATGAGGGGGAAGTATTCCCACATTCTCATAGATTGCCAGCCCTCCCTGGGGATGCTTACCATCAACGCTCTGGCCGCAGCGGACCGCATCATCATTCCGGTTCAGCCCGAGTACTTACCGGCCAAGGGTCTAGAGGAACTGCTCAAGACAGTGAATAAGGTCAAGCGGCAGATCAACCCAAAGTTGGGCATAGACGGTATTTTGCTCACCATGGTGGACAGCCGTACGAATTTAGCAAAGGAAGTATCGTCTCTGATCCGTGAGACATACGGGAGCAAGATAAAGGTTTTTGACAGTGTGATTCCATATTCAGTCCGTGCAAAGGAAAGCAGTAAAAAGGGCAAAAGCATATTTGCCCATGAGCCGGAGGGAAAGGTAGCTGAAGGGTATCGTAATCTGACTAAGGAGGTGTCTCGGCTTGAAAGACAACGAGAAAAAATTCGTTCTGGCCTCGTTCGATGAAATCTTCTCTACCCAGGAGAGCCGGGATGACGCCAAGCGGGAAAAGGTGATGGAGATTCCACTCTCTGACCTTCACACCTTTAAGGGACATCCGTTCAAGGTACTGGATGACGAGAAAATGGTGGAGACGGTGGAGAGTATCAAGCAGTACGGCGTCTTGGTCCCGGCGATTGCCCGACCGGACCCAGATGGCGGCTATGAAATTGTGTCTGGACACCGACGGCACCGGGCCAGCCAGTTGGCTGGGATGGAGACTATGCCGGTTATCGTCCGTGACCTGGATGATGATGCAGCTATCATTATCATGGTGGACTCCAATCTCCAGCGAGAGACCTTGTTGCCCAGCGAGAGAGCATTTGCGTATAAGATGAAGCGAGATGCACTCAATCACCAAGGGGCAACTTCTCCCCAACTTGGGGAGAAGTTGTTGACCGTGGAGAAAATCGGCCTTGATGCTGGCGATAGTAAAAATCAAGTACTGAGATATATTCGGCTTACAAAGTTGATTCCTCAGCTGTTGGATATGGTGGACGTGAAAAAGATTGCCTTCAATCCAGCCTATGAGCTGTCTTTCCTTGCCGTAGAGGAGCAAGAGCAGCTTCTGGATGCCATGGAAAGTGAGCAGTCTACCCCATCGCTCTCCCAGGCTCAAAGGCTTAAGCAGCTCAGTCAGGAAGGCATATGTACCCCGGAAGCCATGTGCGCCATTCTGCGTGAGGAAAAGAAGCGTGATGTGGAAAAGGTTACTCTGGGTGCTGACACATTGCGGAAGTATTTCCCCAAAAATTACACGCCAGCCAGAATTGAGGCAACCATCATTTCGCTGCTGGAGCAATGGCAGCGGAAACAACGAGACAAACAACAGCGGGACCAGGGGAGATAGGAGGTACAAATATGTCATTTGAGGTTTCGGAAAGAACAGTGGGCATCCAGATGAGTGATGAGGATGCCGAAAAATTATCGGCGCTTGCAGCGAACCATGGGAAGACAGTAAGTGAACTATTGTCCGGGTTTGTGGGCGACTTGATTTGTGGGTCCCAGACCAATGGGTCGGACGAACGAGAATTCGCTGAGCTGTGGCTAAACCGCTGCTATGGATATTGGGACGATGATAGCCTACTTGCTCATCTTGCAGACTCCGATCCCGATGTGAATGCGGCGATAGATGAATTCCTTACCCAATACGACGACTGGAAGCTGAGCTTGGAACATCCAGAAGAATTTGCGGATGAAATCGCAGATTGTCCCGGCGAGAAGCTGTACTGTCAAATGGTAGTGGAGGATTATCTGAGAGGCTGGAGTCATGCTGATGATATTCCTGAAGAGGAAATCAAAAGGTGTCGGCAATGGCTCACAGAGGCCAATCAGTTGAATGGTACGCTTCCGCCCACCACTGATGTGGAACCGTATAAGCAGTATTTTCCCCAAACCTATTCGGTAAGCCGGATGCGGGCGACCATCATCCACCTCCTGGAACAGTGGCAGCGTAAGCAACAGCATAAGCAGCAACGAGGCCCAGAGAAATAGGAGTGATAGGTAATGAGGGATCAAAGAGGGACACGAAGTGCAGAGATAGGAGCAACCATCCGGCAAGTGCGCCAAAGCAAGAAGATGTCCCCGGTCCAAGTAGCCGAAGCCCTTGGAAAGACCGTACGAACTTTGCAAAAATATGAGTTGGGCGAAATTGATTTGACGGTCTCCAGCCTGGAGCAAATTGCAGCTGTGCTTGATGTAAGGCCATGGGAGCTGCTGGGCTACCAAGTAGGGGAAAACCTACCCAATACTTTTGAGATATGGACCACAGGATTTGCGGAAGGGTTCAAAGGTGGTGTAGCCTTTGCAGAAAATCGCAAGGATGGGAATTGCTCTTGACGTATCCTTGACAGAGGAGGAGAGGTTATGGCTGTTTTTCGCATTGAGCGTACCAAAGATTATACCGTGATGAGTAATTATCACCTGAAGGACAAGCGATTGTCCCTAAAGGCCAAGGGGCTGCTGTCTCAGATGCTATCCCTGCCTGACAACTGGGACTATACCTTGGCGGGTCTATGCCACATCAACCGAGAGAGCAAAGATGCCATTCGCACGGCGCTCCAGGAGCTGGAGAAGTATGGCTATCTGCACCGCCGACAAACGACGGATGCCAGCGGCAGATTTAGCTCCAACGAGTACATCATCCGTGAGACGCCCACAGACTTTCCAGTGGGGCCGTCGTCGGGGTGTCCGTTGTCGGAAAATCCGACAACGGAAAAGACGTTGACGGGAAATCCAACGCAATTAAATACTAATATATTAAATACTAATCTATCAAATACTTACTCTAATCCTTCTCTTCCTTCTTCTCCTCCACCTGGCGGTAGGATGGAAACGAAGGGAAGCGAAGGGATGAGCCAGATGGACATAGAGAATGCTCGTGCGTTGATCCAAGATCGCATCGGATATTCGGTGCTACCGGATTACGGCTTTTCCAAGGACCTGCTGGATGAAATCGTGGAGCTATTGGCCGAGGTGGTGGCCATCCCACGAGCTACGGTGCGAATCTCCGGCACAGACTATCCATACTGGATGGTTCGTGATCGCTTGCTGAGTTTGAATATGTCGCATATCGAGTATGTCCTGGATTGTTTGGGCCAGAACACCACGCAGATCCGCAACGCAAAACAGTATCTGCTGGCGGTGCTGTTTAATGCACCCACGACCATGGAGGCCCATCTGATGACCCAGGTACAGCACGACAGGCGGAGTTGACCATAATCTGGTCACTTGATATAATCTTGACAAAGAAAAACGAGAGGTGAGATGAATGAAAAAAACAGTATTGGTAGCCGCTCTTACGCTTGCCATGCTGCTTACGGCATGTAGCGCAGGGCATGTGGCAGACACCCCTGACCCCTCCTCCAGTGTTGGAGTTGTGGACGCAGACGGCAAGCCATCCTCCAACGTAAAAGAGTCCGAAAAACCGGACAAGGATGCAGATCCAACCAGCAGCGTATCCGGGAGTGGTGAGAGTAGTTCCTCCGGCAAGCCCTCCACGGGCAGCAGCGGCGGCAACTCCTCCAGCAAGCCCTCCACGGGCAGCAGCGGCGGCAGTTCCTCCAGCAAGCCCTCTACGGGCAGCAGCGGCGGCAGCTCCTCCAGAAAGCCCTCCACGGGCAGCAGCGGCAGCAGCTCCTCCAGTAAGCCCTCTACGGGTGGTAGCTCTTCTGGTGGTGGTAGTGGTTCTTCGGGCGGCAGCTCTTCCAAGCCGGTGGCAACTCCAAAGCCCACTACAAAGCCTACGCCGACTCCAAAGCCCACTCCGGCCCCCACGCCAAAACCTACTCCCAAGCCCACTCCGGCTCCTACTCCCAAGCCCACGCCCACCCCGCAAAAATCCATTTGGCAGTGGCCCATCAGTAAGTCGGATCGAGATGCCATCTATGCCGAGCTGGTGGCATACGGACAGAGTTTGGGACTGCGCCACTTGGCGGTGGATGATGGTGTTGTGAAAACACCAGACAATTCCTCCTGGACAGCACCTACGACAATCACTCAGTCCAGCAATCCGAACTTTGTTCAAATTGGATTGAAGAATGAAATTAAGTATTTGCCCCAAATGGTAGAGGACTACGGTGGAGGAAAAATTGATTACTTCATTGTCTACATCGAAGACCTTGGCGGTGGAAACTGCAAAATCTACATCATGTACTGACAACTAAATAGCTTTTACAAAGCTCTCTGTTTCACGACAGGGAGCTTTTTTATATATAAAAATCTTGAGAAAGGAATTGAGACGAGATGAAAATTATCAAACGAGTGCTGACCGCACTGCTGAGCGGATGTCTATGCCTGGTGGTTTTGCTGGGGGCAGCTGTTCCCAACAGCTCGGCTGCTGAAGATGACACATCTGCTGATATCGGTGGGTTTTCCGATGCGGCGGTCCTGGCAGACTTTTCTCCTGGGCAAACAGTGAATACCAAAGAGGGAGGCCCATACACCTCGGTAACCGGTCACAAATATGCCATGATGGAGTACAGCTTCATGCGGTATTACAGTGACGGTACCAAGAAGATCATCAACAACACCAAACCCGAAGGCCATACAGAGGTTAAATACTATGTGGGCAATACCCTGGCCTACTGTATCGAATCTGGACAACCGTTTAACGGAGGGAACTATGTGTCCAGTGATGCAGATAGGTCTAACTACATTGACCTCTTAAAAATGCATGTACCTGGAGCCGTTAACGGAATTAAATACACCATGTTATACGGCTACAATCCCTCTGTGTCGCTTCCTAGCACCTCTGAGATCGGTTGTAACTTCAACGCGGATGATTTTGCTTTTGCAACCCAAATTATCATTTGGGAGTATCAGAGTGGCATCCGCACAAGCCCAACTAAAATTCAAAATCTCAGCTATGGTGGGCGGACCATCTATGCGGACAACTACGTCAAGTGGATCAATGGCTATCCGGCCAAAAACTGTTACAACTGGATATTGAAACAGATTGAGAAGCATATTACCCGACCTAGTTTTTCTGGGTCTACATCCAGCTCGGCACCTGTGCAGACTATGAAATATAACCCGCAGACGGGGAAGTATTCCATCACACTTACGGACACCAATAAAACGGGGGCTGACTTGAAATTCCCGGCCACCAGCGGCATCAGCGTCAGCCGCAATGGCAATCAGTACACGTTTTCCACCAGTCAAACCATTACCAACCCGGTGACGCTGACGATGCAAAAGAATATCCCAAGAGATACGGGTACTTTTCTGATTTGGTCCAATGGCAAGGATCAGACGCTAGCCACGGGCATCGATGACCCTGTGAAATTTTTTGTGAAACTCAAAACCGAACCCATGGGTGAGGTAAAGGTGGTCAAACAGACTACAGATCACACCGGAAAGGTGGTCAAGCTGTCCGGCGCTGTCTTTGACCTTATGGTGAAGGACGGAAACAGCTGGACCAAGGCCACCACCCTGGTTGAGAGCAAAACGGGCGAATACACGCTGCCCACCAATGCCCAGGGCTATTACTCCTACACACTGCAAGTGGGGAAAACCTACAAGGTTGTGGAGACGGCAGCGCCCAGTGGCGTGGTCAACACAGGTTGGGAGTCAGAGGAGTTCACTTATGCATCTGGTGGCAAGTATTCTTACACCTGCAACAATGCAATTCCTACCGGTGGCATCAAACTGGAAAAGACGGACGAATTGGCTGGCTTCCCTCTGGAGGGGGCCGTCTTTGAAGTGACAGCCGCCCAGGACATTACCTATACCCTCAACGGAAGCACCTACACGCGATTCCACAAGGGGGATGTGGTGGGGCAGATGACCACGGACGCCAGTGGTATGGCCTCCATGAGCGGTCTCTACTACGGTATTTACGTCGTCACGGAAGTCCAGGCCCCGGATGGGTATCACATTCTGATCCCGGCCTTTACGGTGACGGTAGCGGCTCCCACAGACTATCAGTCCACCACCGTCTACCCCTCCGCTGCTATTGGCGTGTCCACCTATGACGGTGTGACCAGCACCCCGGATGGGGGCGCACAGCTCACCAATCGCCCGATGCTGGCCAACCTGACGATTCACAAATCTGGCCAGGGAGATAAGGACCTGTCCGGCGTGATGCTCCAGTTGGTGGACGCCCAAGGAAACGTGGTGACTTGGAGCCAGCAGGAAGATGGCAGCTATGCCGCTATGCTGGTGCAGGACGGCCAGTGGGTCCCGGCCCAGGGTGTGGACACGGTGATCACAGATGCCCAAGGCCGAGTGGAGCTGGTGAACATCCCTTACGGCACCTACACACTGCGGGAAATTCAAACAGAAGCTGGCTATCAGCTTTTGCCCAATCCCGTCACCATCACCTTGCCCTATGAGGTGGCTGGAGAGAAGGACTCCAGTGGCGGTGAGGTTTACTACAGCAATGGGACCAACTACTACTACCATCTCACCTATGACCTGCGTAACACCCTGGTGTATCGCCTGCCCGCCACCGGAGGCTATGCCGTCTGGCTGATTGGAGCTGGACTGGCATTGGCTGCCCTGTGTGTGACTGGGCTGGCTGTGCATAAAAAACATCAAATTAAACACTGAGGAGGACAATGAATCATGAAACAGAAGATGCATCGCTTTACCGCCATGGGGCTGGCCCTGTGTGCCGCCCTTGGCCTGTCTGGAACGGCCCTGGCCTATACCCCCCAGGATGCCACCATCGACTACGGACGCACTGCCAGTCTCACCGTCACCAAGTATGACCTCACCGCCGCCACTCAGGCAGGGGTAAGCACCGGTGGGCTGGTGTCCACCGGCAAGGAAAACCACGAGGCGGAGACCATGCTGCAGGACTACACCCTGGGCGGTGTGGAATTTACCTATCTGCGCCTGGGCGGTATTGACATGTACTCCGACCAGGATGCCACCAATGCCACCATCCAGGTTATCTACGGGGTGGACAATGAGGCGGTGCGGGACACCCTGGGCCTCACGGATGAGGACGTGGTAAAAACCGAGGATGGTATCCCCTGGTATACCTCTGACACCCTGATCGACGCCCTGGAGGAACAGCTCACCGCCAACCGCCGAGCCACCAAGGATGCTCTGGAGGCGGAGGCCAACCAGAGCGGCACTGCCATGGCCCTCACCGATGACATCACGGGCACCACTTCTGTGGACGGCCTGGACCTGGGCCTGTACCTGGTGGTAGAGACGGAGGTGCCGGAGAACGTCACTTCCACCGTCAATCCCTGGCTGGTCTCCCTGCCCATGACGGACACGGAGACCGGGGATGGATGGTTCTATGATGTCACGGTTTACCCCAAGAACGAGACCGGAAACCCCACCCTGGAGAAAGAAGTGTCCGATCTGGCCCACGGTGTCAGCTTCTCTGGTGACATTGACGCCCTGGGCTACCGGGATGTGGCCACTGGCAGCACCGGAGATGTGATGGGTTACCGCTACCTGTCTACGCTGCCCACCATTACCTCCAGTGCCACACAGCTCACTCAGTACCGCTTCGAGGACAAGCTCTCTCCCGGCCTGGAGTACAACCAGAACGACGTAATCGTTTGCTGGTATGAGAGCTACGAGGAGGCCCAGAAGGACTACACCATCGCTATGCCGGACACCCCCGCCACCCAGGGTGCCAACGCTGCGGAGATTTGGGAGTGCAATGAGTACGGCATCGGGACCTATTTCGACGTTACATACGGAACCCTGGACGATGGCTCCACCACCATGACCCTCCAGTTCAACGAGGCGGGCCTGGAGCGCATTAACACCCCCGTGGACAACAGCCAGCAGGTAGGTCGGTACTCCGACTGGACCTGTGTGGTGTACTATACCGCCAAAATCAACAGCACCGAGGACATGATCCTGGGCGACGAGGGCAACCCCAACACCGTCACCCTCACCTGGGAGCGTACCAGCAAGGGCTATATCGACACTCTCAGTGATGAGGCAACGGTGTACAGCTATGGCATTCACCTCACCAAGAAGTTCACCGCTGGCGGTACCAACTATGATGCCGTCCAATTCATCGCCCAGAACGTGACCAACGCCACTGGCACCTACTATGTGGTGGCAGAGGCCAATCCCAAGGCTGGCGTGTACTACGCCACCGGCACCACCACCAACGTTGACGAGGCCACCCGCATGACCCCGGATGAGACAGGCCACCTGTACCTGTGCGGCCTGGAGGAGGACACCTACCAGCTCACCGAGACCCAGACGGACCCCGACTACAATCTGCTGGAGGATGTCATCACCGTGGACATTGACACCAAGTACACCCCCGGTGTGCAGGTAGGTTCCCTCACCGCCACCGCCAAGGTAGACGGTTATGCCGCCACTATGGAGGCTATGGGAGACAGCGGCAATGCCCTGGTGCCCCTGACCGTCCTCAACACCCGTGGCTTTGATATGCCCGAGACGGGCGGTACTGGCACCATGGTGACCACGGTGCTGGGCATCGTACTGGCGGGTGGAATGCTCACCGTGAGCATTATCCTCTTGTTCAAGCGCAAGCATGAGATGCAAAAATAAAGCGCCCCTGCTATTGGGGCTGGGCTGCGTGCTGGCCATGGGAATGATTTTCTATCCCATGGCCAGCAACTGGCTTTCGGGGCAAACGCGCTCTCAGGTCATCACGGAGTATGAGGCAGCTGCGGAAGCGCTGGACAACCAGGACACCCAGGTGGCCCTGGAGCTGGCCCGAGACTACAACCGAGAGCTGCTGGAGCAGAGCTGCTCGGTGGCCGGATTCTCGGTCTCTGGTGCGCCAACCCCGGACGAGACCATACTAACTGCCCTGGACCCCACCGGAGGCGGGATGCTGGCCACCCTGGAGATTCCCGCTATCAACGTGATTCTGCCCGTGTACTACGGCACCCAATCCACTACCCTCACCGCTGGTGTGGGGGTGGTGGAGGGCAGCTCCCTTCCGGTGGGAGGGGAGGGAAGTCATGCGGTTTTGGCAGGCCACAGCGGCCTAGCCTCATCCCGGCTCCTCTCCGACCTGGATCAGCTCACACAAGGAGATGTGTTCTTCCTGCGTGTACTGGACGAAACTCTGGCCTATGAGGTGGATCAGATTTCCGTGGTGCTCCCCGATGACGTGAGCCAGATCGGGATTGACCCCAACGGGGACTATGTGACCTTGCTCACCTGTACCCCCTACGGGATAAACTCCCATCGCCTGCTGGTCCGTGGTGCTCGAACAGAGTTAGCGGAGGAGGATACAGCAGCTTCTGCTGGCGAGCAGAAAAGCCATGGGAGCAGCTGGTGGGGCGAGTACCGTACCGCTGTTTTCATCGGTGTTGGAATCTACCTTGCCATCCTGGTGGTGGCGGTCCCGGTGGGGATGTGGTGGATTAAGAGAGGTGGCAAAAATGGCTAAGAGGCTGGTGTTGCTGCTTGCACTGGTTGCAGACCTGGTTCTGTTGGTGATTCTGTGCCAGCCCATCGCTGCCCCCATCGTGTATGAGCAGACGGTGAAAGAGGAGATTGCCGTAGTGGAGCAGGAGCAAAAGAAGCTAGAAGCCCACCAAGACCTGAAGGATGCCATGGCGGAGTACAACCTCCAGCTGGCCCAGGATCAGTCTGGACTGGACAGTGTGGACAGCTATGAAGAGCCAGGTCTGAATCTGGAGGACTACGGCCTGGAAGCGGATGATGTGGTGGGATATGTAGAAATCCCTGCCATGGAGGTGGCCATCCCTCTTTATCTGGGGGCATCTAAGTCCAATATGGACAATGGTGCAGTTGTCCTGGGACAGACCAGTATGCCCATCGGTGGCAGCTCCACCAACTGCGTGATTGCTGCCCACCGGGGGTGGAACAACATGGCCCTGTTCCGAGACATTGAGGTACTTCAGGAGGGAGACCTGGTGTACCTGGTCAACCTCTGGGAGACGCTGACTTATCGGGTGACGAAGATCGCCGTCATCTGGCCCGATGAGGTGGAGGCCGTGACCATTCAGCCCGGGCAGGACATGGTGACGTTGCTCACCTGTCACCCCTATACAGCCAATACCTATCGATACCTGGTGTATTGCCAGAGGGTGGCTGAGCCGGAGCAACAGGGAATTGTTCCTGGTCAAACTCAGAACACAAGTGCACGGACAACTGAGACGAAAATCAAGGCAGAGCAAGAACAAGGCCTTCAAATTCTGTCCGTTGCCATGTGCGGTGGTGCCGGAATATGTTTGATGGTGAGTCTTTTGAGAAGGGGGCAGATAGCAAAATGAGAAAGACGATTGTTTTTATCGATGAAGATACATTGACAAAAGAGGAATGGGAGGAAATCCGCAGTGGCCAGACCGAAGAATAAGGATGAGTACCGTACCCGGCTGGCAGAAGCCTTTGCCAACGTTCTGGATGAGAAGGGGCTGGAGTGGAAAAAAGAGTGGGCTGGAGTGGGAGGCGGTGCGCCCCATAATGCAGTGACCAAGGCGTGTTACCAGGGGATCAACGCTTTCTGGTTGTCGCTAGTGGCCATGATGAAGGGCTACGATGATCCCAGATGGGTGACCATGGTGCAGATCATGGACAAGACCGGAAGGTATCATCCCAACCAGACATGGCACCTGAAGAAAGGGACCAAGGCTACCTATGTGGAGTATTGGTATCCCTACGATGTGAAGGAGCATAAAGCTCTCACTTGGGAGCAGTACCATGAAGCATTGGAGGAGGGACGTAAGGAGTCCGAGTTCCGGCTCTCAACCCGATACACGGCTGTGTTCAACGCCTGTGAGGTGGAGGGAATACCAGAGTTGCCTCGCCAGCCAGAACGCACAATTTCTGACGATCAACTGGTCCAGACTTTGAGCCTCTCTATGGGGGTGGAAATATTCACTGATGGAGGAGACCGGGCCTATTACTCTCCGTTGAAGGATCAGATCCACTTACCTACCCCGGAATCATTCTTCAGTGAATATGCTTTTCACGCTACCGCTCTCCACGAGTTGGCCCACGCCACGGGACATCCCTCCAGACTCAATCGAGCCCAGGGAGGGGGCTTCGGTAGCGCAGCCTATGCCTACGAGGAACTGGTGGCTGAGATGTGCTCCTGTTTCATGGGGGTAAACCTACAGGAGCAGGCAACCCCGCAGCATGTGGAAAACCACAGGGCTTACGTACAGGGATGGGTGAAGTCCATCAGGGACAAGCCGGAGACACTGGTGCGGGCCATTCGGGATGCCCAGGCGGCCACCAATTACATGGACTGGAAGGCGGGCATTATCACCGACAAAGAGTATCAGAAAACTGTAGCTTCTACCATGGAGGTGAGAGAGAAAACCCGAGAGCGGGAGAGATGATCTGGTTCAAACAGCCACTAGGGAGGAAGGAGTTCGTGGAAAATACGAGGTCCATATCGAAGCGTATTTGCTTCTTGCGGAGACACCGTGGGGTGTCCCTGACAGCGTTGGGACAGAAGATCGGGCTGCGTCATCCGTATACCAGAATGGCTCAATACGAGTCAGCAGAGCGAACGCCGAAGGAGCCAATGCTTGTTGCGATAGCGCAAGTGCTTGGGGTCAGTCCTGTTGCGCTGACCAGCTGCGTGGGAACCACTGCGGTTGATCTCATGGAGAGCATTCTCTGGATTGAAGAGTTTGAGGGGGTCGAAGTGGTGCGAGCCTGCATCCAGGAGTGGGTGAAAATGAGGGCCATGTACGACAGCGGATTGATGGATAAGAAGGCGTATCTCGAATGGAAATACCAATGGTCGGGACTGGGGCAGGGAGAAACCCCACGAGGGGACGGGAGACGAGGGACGAGGGACGGGGGCTCCGGCGACAATGATGGCATTGTCGCCGCAAGCAACGAATCGTGTCCCCACGATTCAAGTTTTTTGGGGGCGCACCCACAAAAATACTTTAGGGGCAATGCCCCTAAGACCCCTGATAGAAAGGAGGGCGTCACATGAAGCGGAGCCAAAAGCGCATTTGTGAAATCAAAATCAGATTTTTGGATGATGAGCTTGAGGAGCTGAACAGGAAAGTCCGAAAGACGGGGATGTCACGTGAGGCGTATTGCCGGGAAGTCCTAAACGGCTCGGAGGTAAAGGAAGGCCCTTCGGCGGATGTTCCTCTCCTGTTGCGTGAGGTGCGCCAGAACAATGTATTGTTAGACCAACTGGTGCAGGCAAGAGGAGAACTGGAGGGCGTGCGGCTAGCACAGCTACTGGATCAGATACAAGAGGTGGAGCAAATGATTGTAGAAGCATATTCGCTTAGGCACTAAAGATGGCAGTGACAGCTATGTGGGCCATCAAAGGGCGGCTAAGCCAGGTCATCGATTATGTGATGAACCCAGAAAAAACTACTGAAGAATTCCTTCCAGACTTGATTGCCCTTCATGCGGTCAACGGTGTCGTGGAGTACGCAGCAGATGAGGTGAAAACAGAGAAGCGCTCATATGTAAGTTGTCTTAACTGTACAGAGAGAAATGCTGCCCAACAATTTCTGAGTACAAAGCGGTTCTGGAGAAAGGTAGAAGACAAGCGCGTCTGCTATCACGGCTATCAGTCCTTTCAGGAGGGAGAGGTGACGGCAGAGCAGGCCCATGCGCTGGGGGTCGCTTTGGCAAAGGAATTGTGGGGGGATCGTTTTGAAGTGGTGGTAGCTACCCACTGTAACACCAATCATTATCACAACCACTTTGTGGTTAATTCGGTGTCCTTTGCAGACGGGAAAAAGTTCTACAACTCCAAGGCAGATTACAGGCGGATGCGAGAGGTGTCAGACCGCCTATGTCGGGAAGCTGGCTTGTCCGTGGTGGAGCGGCCTGGAGGGCGAAAGAAAAGCTACAGCGAGTGGAAGGCGGAACAAGATGGAGTGCCCACCCAGCGCAGCACCATCCGGGCAGACATTGACCGGGCCGTTGCATCCGCCACCACCGAGCAGGGTTTCATCCGAACCATGCAGGAGATGGGCTACCAATTCAAGACCCGCAGGGCAGACGGAGAACGTCTGAAGTACCCAGCTTTGAAGCCACCGGGAGCCAAGGGATTTTTTCGATTCCACCGTCTGGGAGATGGCTATGACCTGGACGAGATCATAGACCGGGTCTATGAAAATATGCGAAAACGAGTGCCTTTCCCAGAGGCGGAGCAAGAGGCTGCTTCTCGGCTCCGACAGGAAATGTGGAGCCACCCGACTATGAAGTGCAAGGGGCTGCGGGCACTGTACTTTCGTTACTGCTATGAACTTCACATCATTGTTAAACATCCGGCATCCGTTAAACGGGTGTCTTTTTTGTTGCGTGAGGATGTGAAGAAGATGGAGCGATATATTGCCCAGACCCGTCTGCTGGGCCGAGAGGGCATTGACACGGAGCAACAGCTGGAAGTCTACCAAAACGGCCTGGAGGGCAAGGTGGAGCAGCTGATCCAGCAGCGCCGGGCATTGCGCAATCGTCTGAAGGCGGCAACCAGGGCCGGAAACGGGGAGACCGTTGATGGGTTGAAATCCCAGATTGCTGAGTTGTCGGTTCAGATAAAAGCTGCACGGGATGAGATCGGACTGTGTAGCGAAATCAAAGAACGGTCTAAACAGGTGGAAAGAAACCTGATAGACATAAACAATCAGATTCAGGAAGGAGAGAAAACAAATGAATCCAGCCGGAGATGCAGCAGACCAGGTCGTGAAAATGTCATTCAATGGCCTTGAGTTTGGCTTGAGAATTACAGGTGCTGCTGCAAAGCAATTGGCAATTCTGATCTATGCCATTCTGAAGGAGCAGAAAAAGACAAGGGGAAAGGCCAGAATGAACACCATGCTGCGCAGTGGCAAGGAACTTCGGGTCTTTGCGGTAAAGCCGGAGGACCTGAAGACTTTCTGCCAGGAGGCCAAGCGATATGGTGTGCTGTATTGTGTCTTGAAGTCCAAGAACTCCAAGGACAGTGTGGTGGATGTCATGGTCCGAGCAGAGGATGCCTCCAAGATCAATCGAATTTTCGAAAAATTCGAGATGGCCACGGTGGACATGGGGACCATCGAGCAGGACCTGGAACGAGGATTGGAGAAGGCGGGAGAGGGAGAAATCCAGACCCATCAACAGGAAGAACGAGGGCAGAGCACAAACCCCACCAAAGGCCGGGAGGCAAAGTCCCGTCCGTCCGAGCCTACCTACGAAGCCAGACAAGCCGCAGGGGGTACCTCTAAACCCAATGCCAAGCCTTCTGTGAAGCAGGAGCTGCGGAACATTCGGGAGCAACAGGGAAAGAATGCGGCAAGAGGCCCCCAGCAGTCCAAGACTCCAACCAACCGGACACCGAAGCCCAAAGTACCCAAGGGAAAGGGGAGGTAAGATGTGGAGAAAGAGGTCGTTGTCACTTTGACAGATTATGAACAACGTATCTTGGTGCGAGGAATGAATGAGTATCGGAATCAGCTTCTGAAGAAGGAGAAACCCACGGAGGATGTGGCCCGTGTGATGCTGAAGGTGATACAGGCCAAGCCGAAAAAGAAAGGACTGCTGTCCCGTGAGACAAGATAAGTTTTCTAAGCCAAGGCTGATCCTCTATGTGTGTGGGATGATTCCGGTAGCCTGGTGTGGGTTGCTGCTGGCTCCTTACCTGGAAGGTGGACTGCCGGGGATCGTTGCCAATGCAGCAGCTGCATTTGAAAGCCCGTTTCGGGTGCAATGGTGCCAGAACAGTGTGAAGTCAGTCCTTATTTTTTGGCTGCTATATGGGTGCATTTTGGGTATCTACTTATCCACAAACCGCAATTACAGACGCAGAGAAGAACACGGTTCCGCTAGATGGGGATCGCCCAGTGCTGTGAATAAGAAATATGCCAGCAAGGTGAAAACCGAAAACAAGATTCTGACCCAGAACGTGGCCATTGGCCTGGACGGGCGGAAACATCAGCGAAACCTCAATATCCTCTGTTGTGGTGGCTCTGGTGCAGGTAAAACCAGATTCTTTGCCAAGGATAATATCATGAACTGCAATACCAGCTTCGTGGTATTGGACCCAAAGGGTGAGCTGCTGCGAGATACTGGAAATCTCTTGGAGTCGAATGGCTATGTGATTAAGGTCGTTGATCTTGTCAACATGGACCGGAGCCATTGTTACAATCCCTTTGTGTACCTGCGCAGTGATAATGACATCCAGCGTCTGGTAACAAATCTCTTCAAGAATACCACGCCCAAAGGAACACAGACCCAGGACCCGTTCTGGGACCAGGCAGCTACTATGCTGTTACTGGCTCTGGTGTTTTACCTCTATTATGAGGCACCACCAGAGGAGCAGAATTTCCCCATGGTCATGGAAATGATTCGAGCCGGAGAGGTGCGAGAGGATGACGATGAATACCAGTCTCCCCTCGATGAGCTGTTCGATCGGCTGGAACGGCGTAACCCGGAGCATATAGCCCTGAAGTATTATCGAAGCTACCACTCTGGTTCCGCCAAGACGTTGAAGTCCATTCAAATCACCCTGATTTCCCGACTGGAGAAGTTTAATTTAACTTCTTTGGCCAGCATCACGCAGCATGACGAAATGGAGCTGTGGAGCCTTGGAGAACGGAAGACGGCGGTGTTCGCTGTCATCCCGGATAACGACAGCTCCTTTAACTTCATCGTCGGTATGCTGTATACCCAGCTCTTTCAGCAGCTCTATTACCAGGCCGATGTGGTACACGTAGGACGGCTCCCCATCCACGTTCACTTTGTCATGGACGAGTTTGCCAACGTGGCCTTGCCGGATGAGTTTGATAAGCTGCTGGCCACGATGCGGAGCCGAGAGATCTCGGTGTCCATCATCATTCAGAACCTGGCGCAGCTGAAGGCTCTGTTTGAAAAGCAGTGGGAAAGCATCGTAGGCAACTGCGATGAATTTCTCTACCTGGGCGGCAATGAGCAGTCTACCCACAAGTATGTGTCCGAGCTGCTGGGGAAGGAAACCATTGACATGAATACCTATGGGCAGTCCAAGGGGCGGAATGGAAGCTACTCCACCAACTGGCAGCTGTCAGGCCGAGAGCTGATGACTCCCGATGAAGTGCGTATGATGGATAACCGCTACGCACTTTTATTTATCCGGGGAGAGCGGCCCATTATGGACCTTAAATATGACATCATGAAGCATCCAAACCTGGCACTTACCACCGATGGCGGTGCCCCGGCCTATGTGCATGGAGAGGATACCCGCAGCTTTGCCAGTATCATCATTGATGAACAACTGTTAGAACAGGCCGTATCCTATGATGGTGCGGCCTCCAATTACGAGCTTCTCTCAGAGGAGGAGCTGGAAGAATATCTGAAATATATGGAGGAACAACAATATGAAAATCAATAAGAAGCATGAGAACAACATCCAGCGCAAATTGACCGCCCCGAATAAGGAAAAGAATTGGTTTTGTCGCTATGCCATGACTGTGTTGGCCATGGCGATTCTGGTGGGCCTGACCGCTCCGGCGCACGCAGAAGGAAGTGACCCTGTTACTGTGGTCAATAACCTGTCTGATCTCATTTTCGCCCTCATCAAAGCTGTGGGTGGCATTATCGTTGGCTGGGGTATTGTCCAGGTTGGCTTGTCCGTTCAGTCGCATGATCCCTCTCAGCGGTCCAACGGGATTCTCGCGGCCCTGGGTGGACTTATCATCTTTTTCGCCAAGGAAATCCTCACACTCATCTCTGGCTGATAAAAATACGTGGGGGCGGGAGACTTGCCCGCCCCTCACTTGAAAGGAGGCTTTTGAATGTCGGACAACTGGGTGGTTCAGAACCTTCAGGATATATTGAATCGCTGGAATTCCACCCTGAGTGATATTTGGACACTGATAACGATGTCGCCAGAAAACTTCCAGGGAGGAGCGATTTGGCACATCGTACTCAATATCCATGGTGCATTACAAGCAATAGGCTATTCGCTGCTTGTGCTGTTTTTCTTGGTTGGTGTGGTAAAAACCTGTGGCACATTCGTAGAGATGAAAAGACCGGAACAGGTATTTAGAATTTTTATCCGCTTTGCAATTGCCAAAGGGGTTATAACCTATGGGATGGAGCTGATGTTGGCACTGCTCAGTATCGTGCAGGGTGTCATCTCAACCATTATGAATTCCGCAGGCTTTGGTACACCACAAGATACCGTGCTTCCCCAGGAAATCATTGATGCCGTGGAGGATTGCGGGTTTGTAGAATCCATACCTCTCTGGGCCATTACGATGATTGGTGGACTGCTGGTGACGGTGCTGTGCTTCATCATGATATTTAGCGTATATGGCCGCTTTTTTCGCCTGTATATGTACACAGCCATTGCTCCCATTCCACTGTCCAGCTTTGCGGGATCGCCCACCCAGAGCGTGGGAATCAGCTTTTTGAAGAGCTATGCTGCGGTCTGTTTGGAAGGAGCGATCATTGTCCTGGCTTGTGTAATTTTTTCCGTGTTTGCCTCATCGCCACCCACCGTCAATCCGGATGCCGCAGCCGCCACGATGGTTTGGAACTACATCGCAGAGTTGGCATTTAATATGCTGATCCTGGTAGGGACGGTAAAAATGGCTGATCGTGTTGTCAAGGAAATGATGGGCCTGTAAAGGAGGATGAATTTTGGAGGTTAAAATCAATCGAGAAATTCGAGAATTCACAGAAGCAATCTTTTTTGGACTGTCTTTAAGACAGACTGTGTGTTCTGTTTTAGCTGCTGCATCTGCTGTTGGCACCTATTTTCTTTTTGAACCTCATTTGGGGAACGAGATTGTCAGCTGGCTGTGTATTGTGGCTGCGGTACCATTTGGAGCCATGGGGTTTGTCCGCTATCACGGAATGACGGCGGAGCAGTTTTTCTGGGCTTGGATTCGTTCTGAGTTTCTGACGCCAAAGCATCTCGTATTCCGGGCCAACAACATCTACCACGAAGCTATGCGGGTAAAGCCTGCTAAGAAGGATAAAAAGAAGGTGAAAGCAAAGCATGAATAGAATCATTCGGAAGTTAAAACAACGGGAAAAAGAGCCATTCCACATTCCCGGCAAGGTGCAGGATATTCTTCCTATCCGACGTGCGTGGGAAGATGGCGTGTTTCAGGTAGGGAAGAAGTTTTCCAGGACCTATCGGTTCACCGATGTGAACTATCAGGTGGCATCCAGGGCAGACCAGGAGAGTATGTTTTTGCAGTACTCGGATTTGCTGAATGCCCTGGACAGCGAAGCCACTGCCAAAATCACGATTTCCAACCACCCCATCAATCGCAAAAGCTATGAGGAGGCCATTCTTCTGTCCCTGTGTGGGGACAGCCTGGACGAGTATCGACAGGAGGTCAACCAACTGCTCATGGACAAGGCCATGGGTAGTCATGGGCTGGTGCAGGAGAAATTCATCACATCTTCCGTAGTAAAAAAGAATATCGAGGAAGCCAGAAACTATTTCTCCCGTGTGGGGACAGAATATACCACCTACTATGGACGCCTGGGGTCTCGTTGTACTGAATTGGATGCAGTGGAACGGCTGCGGATTTTCCACGATTTTTTCTGGCCGGAACATGCTTCCAATTACCACATGGATTTCAAAGAAATGATGAAGAAAGGGCATGATTTTCGAGACTACATTTGCCCGGATTCTGTGGAGAAGCACAGCGATTACCTTCGCTTGGGGAAACGGTATGCCCGTGTGCTTTATCTGAAGGATTACGCCTCCTTCATCAAGGACTCCATGGTGACCGAGCTGACCAATTTGAATCGCCAGCTCATGCTCTCCATTGATATTTGCCCCGTCTCCACCGATGAGTCTATGCGGATCATTGAGAATATTGTGATGGGCGTGGAAAAGAACATCAACGATTGGCAGAGGCGTCAAAATGCCAATAATAATTTTTCTGCCATTATTCCCTATGATATGGAATTGCAGAGAAAAGAGGCCAGAGAGTACATCAATGATGTTAACACACGGGATCAACGCATGATGTTTGCTGTTCTCACCATGGTACATGTGGCAGACACCAAGGAAGAGCTGGATCGGGATACGGAGACTATTTTGGCCATTGCCCGCAGTCACATGTGCCAGATGGCGGTGCTCCGATACCAGCAGCTGGATGGCCTCCAGACGGTATTGCCCTTTGGAATCCGAAAAATTGACGCCTTTCGCACTCTGACCACCGAGTCTGTGGCTGTGTTTATGCCCTTCAAGGTCCAGGAAATCATGGACCGGGGCGGAATCTACTTCGGAGAAAATGCGATCTCTCATAACCTCATCATGTGCAATCTGGAAAATCTCATGAATCAGTCCACCTTTATTTTGGGTGTGCCTGGAGCTGGTAAATCCTTTACGGCAAAACTACAGATTTTCCTCACGCTTCTGAGTACAGGTGACGATATCCTAATTTGTGACCCAGAAGGCGAGTATGCGAGCATGTTGCGAGGTATCGATAATGTCACCATAGCCAATATCTCCGCCAGTGGTGGAGACAGACTCAACGCCATGTACATGGAGGAGGGATACGGTGGGGAAGACCCGCTGGTGGAGAAATCCCAGTTTATCATGTCTTTGCTGGAGCGCATTGACAAAACCGCTGTGGGAGCAAAACAGAATTCCATCATCGACCGCTGCGTGGAATATGTGTATGAGGATGCAAAGAAATCCGGTCATGTGGCTACCCTCTGTGATTTGAGAGAAAAGCTGATGGAGCAGCCGAATCCGGAAGCGCAGGATCTGGCCCTGGCCCTGGAACTGTACACCAGAGGCTCTCTCAATATCTTCGGGCGGGAGAGCACAGTGAACTTGGACAAACGTGTGGTGGTCTTTGACATTCATGGGCTGGGAGAGCAGCTAAAACCTGCAGGACTACTGGTCATCACCGACACTATGCTCAACCGTGTGGCTCAGAACTGGAAGAAGGGAAAGCGGACCCATGTCATCATTGATGAGTTTCATGTGGTATTTGAAAATGAATTCTCCGCTGCCTTTTTCAATTCTGCTTGGCGTCAGTTCCGCAAGCGCAATGCCTACCCCACGGCCATTACCCAGAATGTTGAGTATCTTCTGGACTCAGTGCAGGCCAGTACCATGCTTTCCAACAGTGAATTTATCGTGATGCTCAACCAGGCAGCCAAGGATCGGGAGAAGCTGGGAGAACTGCTGAATATTTCAGATGAACAGATGAGCTATGTCACCAATGCGGAGCCTGGGTGTGGACTAATCCGCTATGGCGGCGCAGTGGTGCCCTTTGTCAATCGTTTCCCTAAGAACACAAAAATGTATCAACGCATGACAACTCGCCCCGGTGAGGGCGATTTTGCAGGGGGACAGGCATAGGCCTGTCCTCCCGTTTTTAGTGTTACAGAAGGGGGTTATGCCATTTGAGGGACATTAAAGTGAAAGAAACCATCAAAGACATCAAACTGCTGAATAAGGCGGTGACGGTGGGCAGCCATACCCTTGATGCGGGGAACCGAGTGAAGACACGCGCCACTAGTTTTGCCAGTGGCAAGGAAGCGTCTGCACGTGAATATGCCCAGGAGAATTTGCAGGGGGCCATAAAGGACGGTGTCTCGGATGCCAGGAGAGATCTCACCGCTGGTGTAAAAGCCGGAGTTAAGGCCGGATGGCGGAGAGGGAAAAAGGAGTATCAAAAATATAAAGAACGCCATGCAGCACAAGAGTGCGATGCTCCGGTGCAAGGCGGGCGAGGAAGTGAAACATCCTCTCAGGCATATCAAAAAGGCAAGACATACGCTCAGGAGAAAGTGCAGCGATCTTACCGCATCAAAAGCAGCTCTAAAGGAGTTTCTGCATCATCCAAGGCAAAACGCCCGATTGAGATGACAGGGAAAGACGCCCTGAATACAGCCAAAGGGTCCATGCGAAAGGCTGGTAAGACCGTAAAGACCGCACAGAGATCCTCCCAGGTGGCAGTACAAGGCGCCAGCAAGACTGCTGCCGCTGCCAGGCAATCCGCGATTGCTGTTGCCAGAACATCCAGGGCGACGGCACAACTTAGTCAGGCTACTGCTCGAATCTCATCTTCTATGGCCAGAAGAGCAGCACATGTGGCGATTTCTGTGGTAAAAGGCGTCTTTGTAGGAATGAAAGTATTGTTGTCTGCCCTGGTTGCAGGGGGGACTGTGGCTGTAATGACAGTTGTAATCTTGTGTGTAGTTGGCCTGATTGCTGGCTCGTTTTTTGGAATATTCTTCTCCAATGCGGAGGCCGGAGATGCCATGACACTGCAACAGGTGGTTCGAGAGATCAACCAGGACTACGAAGACGAATTGGAACATATCAAAACATCCGTGCCCCACGATGTGTTGGAAATGTCCGGCTCACGAGCAGTGTGGCCGGAGGTACTGTCTGTCTATTCGGTGAAAACTACTACAGATCCAGAAAATCCGCAGGAAGTGGCTACGATGACAGAGGATAAGAAGCGGCTGCTGGAGGATATATTTTGGGAAATGAATCAGATTGACCATCGAACAGAATCGAAAACGGAGACCGAAGTGGTGGAAACTGACGATGGGAATGGAAACATCCTAGAGGAAGAAGTCTCTGTAACCAACATCTATCTGTACATTACCGTAAGCCACAAGACAGCCGAGGAAATGGTACAAGCATACCATTTTGACCAAGAGCAGAAAGAAATGATGGTAGAGTTGCTGGACGAGGAAAATGCTTCCTTGTGGACATCTGTGCTATACGGCATTGGAGCCTCTGATGAACAAATCGTTGCAGTGGCGCTCTCCCAGGTTGGAAATATAGGGGGAGAGCCGTACTGGTCCTGGTATGGCTTCAGCTCTCATGTGGAGTGGTGTGCGTGCTTTGTCTCCTGGTGCGCCAACGAGTGTGGTTACATCGAAAACGGGATTATCCCTAAATTTGCTGGATGTGTCGGCGGCATCAACTGGTTCAAGGAACGTGGCCAATGGGCTGACAACAGCATAGAGCCAACACCTGGTATGCTCATCTTCTTTGACTGGGATGACCCAGACGGCCTATCTGGTCCCCAGGATGGATTATCGGATCATGTGGGTATTGTGGAGAAGGTGGAAGGTGGGCGTGTCTACACCATCGAAGGAAATTCTGGGGACGCATGCCGGCAGAGAAGTTACCCTGTTGGGTATTATGAAATTATGGGATATGGCATGCCCGCATACTAACAACAGGGAGGGAGACAAGAGTTGACAAGGAGAAAACGAGCGGTTTTGAGTGTAATTATGCTGCTTTTGGTACTAGCTGTGGGTGGAACTGCTGGACAGAGCAAGGAAGCCTCTATTTCCAACGAGGAAAGAGAATCGGCGTCTTCTGTTACCAGTCCGACACCCACTCCAGCTCCAGAGGCTAAACCTATGCCTACTGCGGGTCCCACGCCTGTACCTACGCTTAAGCCGTCTTTGACTCCAGCTTCCACGCCGGAGCCAACCCCGGCACCGACAACAGAACCCATTAAGAACCAGGAGCCTACGCCCAGGCCGACCCAATCTCCAGATAGGGTGGTGGAGGAAATGGCCAGCCGTCCGGGGATGATCGGACGGCTGACCGTTGCGGATGTTGGGATCAATGTGGCTCTCTTTGGGCGTGATCTCCGTGAGGATAACCAGGCGATTGTTGATGCAGAGGATAGTGCAGCCTATATCTACACTGATGTACTCGGAGCCGTTCGAGACATCATATCTGACCATGACAATCAAGGCTTTGAGGGAATCAAACGGGCTGTAGTAGGTCAGACAGTTGCCACTATTGATTTTGGAACGCAGCAAGAAAAGTATGTGTGCATAGAAAAATACAACCATGGACAGAACGTGTTGACAGATCTCCTGGCGGACGATGGCACTTCTGTGCTGTATCAACACAGTCCTGGCTTAATAATGTACACGTGCAATGCAGATGGAAGCGTCACGATTACTTGCTGGACGCCAATGTAAAACAGAGGAGGTGAAGAAATTCATGACCAGGGATGAGAAAAATTTAATTTGTCTTTATAATCCTGGCGACCGAAATGGTTTGATAGCGAATCTGACGGAAATGTGTAAACAGCTAACCCTAGAGGAGACAGAGCTATTAGAACTGACAAACAGTACCTTGGGCAAACTTCGGGGCATGACTGATGCCGAGTTTGAACGGCTGGATTTGTACCTGGATTTTGGTGAAGAATAGCATATGAGCAGCGGGAAGCCCGATTGGGCTTCCCACTTTTTGTTGAGAGGAGAAAAAGAAATGTCATCGAAATTGGAGTACTACAGGGAGATGGCTTTTTATGAAGGCTGTAAACTGGCTACCAGTAGAACTGAATGGATCAGTTTTTTGACTACGGTATCTCAGCTCTACAAATATCCATATCATGAGCAGCTGTTGATTCATGCGCAGCGACCGGATGCCACAGCCTGTGCCTCCTATGATGTGTGGAATAAGAAGATGGGACGGTATATCCGGCGTGGAGCAAAAGGGATTGCTTTGCTGGATGACTCGGGAGGAAAGCCTCGTATACGCTATGTGTTTGACCTCTCAGATACAGTTGCGGTGAGTGAACAGTCCCGGACACCGTGGCTATGGGAACTGGAAGATAAACATGTGGTTCCTGTGACAGCTATGCTGGAGCGTACCTATGGGGTAGGGGGTAATAGCATTGAACGACAAATCATGGACATAGCCCGAAAACTATCCGATGAATATTGGAAAGATCATCAAAAGGACATTCTTCGTATCCTTGACGACTCTTTCTTGGAGGAGTACGATGAGTTCAACGTAGGGGTTCGATTCAAGACTGCTGCGACAGTAAGCATTGCATATTCCATCATGCTCCGCTGTGGGTTGAAGCCGGAGTTCTACTTTGACTATCAGGACTTTGTGGCAATCTTCGACTTTGACACTCCGGCTACCATTGAGGCGTTGGGGTCAGCAGTCAGCCAAATCAACCAGCAGGTTTTGCGGCAAATTGGTGAAACAATTCGCAGAGCGGATCGTGAAGCGGTTCAGGAAAGGAGAAAACTGAATGAAAGACACCGTGAAGAGCAGCTTGGAAGACAAGCTGGAGTACGTCCAGAGCGGGGAGTGCTTGATTCCGAAGTTAAAATTGAGCGACCAGGAGGACACGCCTCTGGGCAAGTACGGCAGGATGCGGAAAGCATACCTGAAGGAACATCGGCCCATCATCTACAACCACATGCTGCTCCGAGAGACCCTGTACCCCCATCTGAGGGAGATCGACCAGACGGCCAGAGAGAGGCTGGAGCAGATGATGCCGGAGCTGGCGAAGGAAGCGGGAGCGACAGAGCAGCTGAAGGCCAGCGACCCGATGAAGTGGGTGGGGCTAATGAACAACTGCAAGGCGCAAGCCGAGGAGATTCTGAAGGCGGAGCTGATTTACAATTAAATAAGGAAACTGAGGGCGCAGGTAGTGAAGAGCTACCTGCGCATTTGCATGTTCAGCAAGAAGAGAAGTCACAAATTTCTGTTCAGGTTAACGGCAAGTGGCAGGCATTCTCCAATGTCAAAGCTGCCGAGGAAGCCTCTTTTGAGGAATACAAGACCAATCTGCACCGCAACGCCGAGAATTTCCGTATCACTGACGATCACTTGGGTGAAGGCGGGCCCAAGGCCAAGTTCCAGGCCAATGTCGAGGCAATCAAGTTGCTGAAATACCTGGAGGAAACCACCGGACAGGCAACGCCGGAGCAGCAGCAGATCCTGTCCCGGTATGTGGGCTGGGGTGGCCTTGCCGATGCCTTTGACCCGCACAAGGAAAGTTGGAGCACGGAGTATGAGCAACTGAAAGAGCTGCTGACGCCAGAGGAGTACGCCGCTGCCAGAGGCTCCACCCTGAATGCCCACTATACCAGCCCCGTTGTCATCCGGGCCATGTACGATGCGGTGGGGCGCATGGGGTTTGAGACGGGAAATATTCTGGAGCCGTCCTGCGGTGTGGGCAACTTCTTTGGAATGATGCCGGAACGTATGACCGGAAGTAAGCTGTACGGCGTGGAGCTGGACAGCATCAGCGGACGCATTGCCCAGCAGCTTTATCCCAGGGCGGAGATTACGGTGGCAGGCTTTGAGACCACCGATCGGCGGGACTTCTATGACCTGGCCATTGGTAATGTGCCTTTTGGGCAGTACCAGGTCAACGACAAAGCCTACAACAAGCTGCACTTTAACATCCACAACTACTTCTTTGCAAAAGCATTGGACCAGGTGCGCCCTGGGGGCGTGGTGGCCTTCGTCACCTCACGCTATACCATGGACGCCAAGGATTCTACGGTGCGCCGATACCTGGCCCAGCGGGCCGAGCTGTTGGGAGCCATTCGACTACCCAACAACGCCTTTAAGGCCAACGCCGGGACAGAAGTGGTTTCGGACATCATCTGTTTGCAAAAACGGGATCGCCCTTTGGACCTTGCACCGGAGTGGACCCAGGTTGGGCAGAACCAGTATGGCCACACCATCAACCAATATTTTGTGGACCATCCTAACATGGTGCTGGGCCGGGAAGAGCTACAAAGCTCGGCCCACGGTATGGCATATACCGTCTCTCCCCTGGAGGGAGCCATTTTGGCCCAGCAGCTCCAAGAGGCCGTGCAGCATATTGGAGGCACCTACCAGCCAATGGTGACAAACAGAACGGAAGTGCAGATGCCGGAAGATGTGATCCCTGCAGACCCGTCTGTGAAGCCCTACTCCTATACTATGGTCAAGGGTGTCCTGTATTATCGTGAGGACAGCTACATGGTGCGACCTGACCTCAATGCCACAGCAGAGGCACGTGCAAAGGGTATGGTGGAGCTGCGAAATTGTGTACAGCAGCTGATTGACCTGCAAATGGACGCCACCACGTCGGACCGTGACATCCAGGAGAAACAGGCGGAGCTGAAGCGGCTCTATGATAATTTTTCTGCCCGATACGGACAAATCACCAACCGAGCAAATCGGCTGGCCTTTGAAGATGACTCTGCCTACTATCTCCTGTCTGCCCTGGAGGAAGTGGATGAGGACGGAAATCTACTCCGGAAGGCGGATATTTTCACAAAACGTACCATCAAGCCCCATCAGGCCGTTACCTCGGTGGACACGGCCAGTGAGGCTTTGGCGGTCTCCATTGCAGAAAAAGCCGGGGTGGACATGCCCTATATGGAACAGCTGACGGGAAAGACGGAACAGGAGCTGGTCAAAGAACTGGAAGGGGTTATTTTCCGCTTGCCAGGAGCTACAGCGCAAAACCAGCGGGCACGCTATGAGACGGCAGATGCATATCTGTCTGGCAATGTGCGTGTGAAGCTGCGACAAGCACAACGGGCAGCGGAGTCCAATCCCATCTTCCATATCAATGTAGAGGCCTTGGAGAAGGCTCAGCCCAAGGATTTGGATGCATCGGAAATCGAGGTGCGCCTGGGTGCAACCTGGATTGATAAAGAGTACATCCAACAATTCATGTATGAGACTTTTGACACGCCCTATTATTTGCAGCACGGTGTTAAGGTCAATTATAGTCCCTTCACCGCAGAGTGGCAGATCACGCACAAGAGCTATATTTCCTACAACGACATTGCTGCCCACACCACCTACGGCACCGATCGGGCCAGTGCCTATAAAATCCTGGAGGAATCCCTCAACCTTCGAGACATTCGGATTTACGACAAGGTAGAGGACCCGGATGGAAAGGAACGGCGTGTGCTCAACTCCAGGGAGACCACCCTGGCACAGCAAAAGCAGCAGGCCATCCGGGATGCTTTCAGGGATTGGATTTGGAAGGACCCGCAGCGGCGGCAGAAGTTGGTGGCCCAGTACAATGAGGAGATGAATGCCACAAGGCCACGGGAATACGATGGCAGCCATATCACCTTTGGAGGAATGAACCCGGAGATTACCTTGCGGGAACATCAGAGGAATGCCATTGCCCACGTGTTGTACGGCGGTAATACCCTCCTGGCCCACGAGGTAGGGGCAGGAAAGACCTTTGAGATGGTGGCCGCTGCCATGGAGAGTAAACGCCTGGGCTTGTGCCAAAAATCTCTCTTTGTGGTGCCAAATCACCTGACAGGGCAGTGGGGGAGCGAATTTTTACGGCTCTATCCTTCCGCCAACATTCTGGTGACCAGCAAAAAGGATTTTGAGCCGGGAAACCGGAAACGCTTCTGTGCCCGCATTGCTACGGGTGACTACGATGCGGTGATTATTGGTCATTCCCAGTTTGAGAAAATCCCCATCAGCCAGGAGCGGCAGGAGCGGCTCTTGCAGGAGCAGATCGACGAAGTTACTGAGGGCATCGCCCAGGTCAAGCAGAATGGCGGGGAGTCGTTTACCATCAAACAGCTGGAGCGCACCCGAAAGAGTCTGGAGAGCAAACTGGAGAAGCTCAGGGCAGATGAGCGCAAGGACGATGTTGTGACGTTTGAGCAGTTGGGCGTGGATCGCCTGTTTGTGGACGAGGCACACCTGTTCAAAAACTTGTTCCTCTTTACAAAAATGCGCAACGTGGCGGGGCTATCCACCACAGAGGCGCAGAAATCCAGCGATATGTTTGCCAAGTGCCGCTATATGGATGAAATCACCGGGAGCCGGGGCGTCGTTTTTGCCACGGGTACTCCGGTATCAAACTCCATGACGGAGCTGTATACTATGCAGCGGTATCTCCAGTATGAGCGGCTGAAGGAGACCCAAATGGCCCACTTTGATTGTTGGGCCAGTCGGTTTGGTGAAACGGTGTCGGCCATGGAGCTGGCTCCCGAGGGGACTGGCTACCGGGTACGCACTCGATTCTCCAAGTTCTATAACCTCCCGGAGTTGATGAATCTGTTCAAAGAGGTGGCAGACATCAAAACTGCTGACCAGCTGCACCTGCCCACCCCGGAGGTGGAGTATCACAATGTGGTGGCTCAGCCTACTGAGCATCAGAAGCACATGGTCAAGGAGTTATCTGACCGGGCTGCAAAAGTTCACAGTGGGAGCGTGGATTCCAGCATAGATAATATGCTGAAAATCACCAGCGATGGGCGCAAGTTGGGACTGGATCAGCGGATTATCAATCCCTTGTTACCGGATGATCCGGGCAGCAAGGTGAATCTGTGCGTAAATAACATCTTCCAAATCTGGGAGGACAGTCAGACCGAGCGGCTGACCCAGTTGGTATTTTGTGATATATCCACACCGAAAAGTAAAGGGGCGGACGGAGAGGCGGAATTTTCTGTCTATGAGGACATCCGGCAAAAGCTGATGGCGCGAGGTGTGCCGGAAAAGGAGATCGCCTTCATTCACGACGCCAATACCGACGCCAAGAAGAAAGAACTATTTGGGAAAGTGCGCAGCGGCCAGGTGCGGGTGTTGATGGGCAGTACCTCCAAGATGGGAGCTGGCACTAATGTTCAGGATCGGCTGATTGCGCTCCATGACCTGGACTGCCCATGGCGTCCGGGAGACCTGGAACAGCGCAAGGGGCGTATTGTCCGCCAGGGCAATCAAAACCAAACGGTGCATATCTACCGCTATGTGACAGAGGGCACGTTTGATGCCTATCTCTGGCAAACGGTGGAGAACAAACAGCGGTTTATTTCCCAGATTATGACCAGTAAGAGTCCGGTTCGCTCCTGTGATGATGTGGATGAAACGGCACTGTCTTTTGCTGAAATTAAGGCCCTGTGTGCCGGAGACCCCCGCATCAAGGAGCGGATGGACCTGGATGTGGACGTGGCTCGGCTTCGGCTGATGAAAGCCGACCACCAGAGTCAGCAGTATCGCTTGGAGGATCGGGTGTTGACGTATTTTCCCCGGGCCATAGAGGAGAACAAGGGCTATATCCGGGGCTTCCAAGCGGATATGCAGGTGTTGGAGCAACACCCGCACCCCAAGGATGGGTTTGCAGGCATGGAGGTTATGGGACAGTTGTGGACGGACAAAGAGAAGGCAGGAGAGGCTCTGCTGGATGCCTGTCGGGTGGCCCCAGGTGGAGAGGCGATTAAGGTGGGGCGCTACCGTGGATTTGAAATGAGTGTATCCTTCAATGGCTTTGGAGAATGTCAGTTGACGATGCACAACCACATGAGCCATCTTGTTACCCTGGGGCAAGATGTACGGGGGAATATCCTGCGCATGGACAATGCCTTGGGGCAGATGGAGAAACGGCTGAACCAGGTGGAGGCCAAGCTGGATAATCTGTACCGTCAACAGGCATCGGCTCAGGAAGAACTGGGCAAGCCCTTCCCCCAGGAACAGGAGCTGAGAACCAAGAGTGACCGTCTGCTGGAGCTGGATATGGAATTGAATATGGAGCAGAGCCAGCCGGAAGATCAAGAGGTGACAGGCAATGCCTCGGAGAAGAAAGCGCCTAAGATTAGGGAGGAACGATGATGGAAGAATCGAGTAAAACTGCACCGCTGATCGTGGGCCGAATAACGTATGCCTATGACACGCCGGAAGAAGCCCTGCGGGAAGCCTTGCTGAACGCCCTGTGCCACAAGCAGTATCAATCCGGTGTGCCCATTCAGATCAGCGTGTATGAAGATAAGCTGTATATTGTCAACTGCGGATGTCTGCCGGAAAATTGGACGCTGGAAAACCTGATGAGCAAGCACGCCTCCAGCCCCTACAACCCCAACATTGCCCATGTGTTCTATCTGGCGGGCTTTATTGAGAGCTGGGGCCGAGGTATTGAAAAAATCTGCTCTGCCTGTGAAAAGGACGGTGTGCCGCAGCCGGAATATACGATTAACCCCGGTGACATTATGATAAAATTCACCGCACCGGAAGATCGGCTCATCCGTTCTGTTACCGGCAGGGTGACAGAAAAGGTAACAGATAAGGTGACAGATACGTTGGATGAGACATCACTGAAAATTCTGAATCTCCTTGCCATCGATCCGGCATACACAACGACGTTCCTTGCCGAAAATCTGTCTCTGAGCCGGAAAACCGTGTCGCTCAGATTAAAAATGCTTAAAGATGCTGGCTTGATTGAGCGTATCGGCTCCGACCGCAAAGGATACTGGAAGTTGCTGAAATAACGCAAAATGCCCTCACGGCAGGCTGACAAGGCTTGCTGTGAGGGCATTGCTGCTTATTCTGCGTACACAAGTTCATGCAGGACAATTTCTTCGGCCCGGCTGTGGATGTTGTTCCTCCGGTACACCCACTCCATCTGATCGGCGGCTTTCAGTGCCTCAGTCACGCCTTCTCGGCGCATCATCTCAGCTTCGATAATGTCCAGCCGTTTTTTGCAGGCGGCGTCGATCTCCGACAAATGGGGAGCTACCGACATACGATGGACAAAAGAGAGTGACTTTGGTAAAATGTCAAAAACAGAGAGAGGAGAGAAGTTATGTATATTGCTGTGTTAGTGGGTTTGGTATGTCTGTCAATTGGGTTGCAAGTGCTTGCTGGGGTGGTTGGCCTGTGGTTCTCACAAATCATCTTTTTTGACAGTGCTCTCACTGGAGTGGCTGCCGGGATGGCGTGTAATCACTTTGCGCATATCCACCCGGCGATATGTATTGTGATCGGACTGGCGGCGTTTTTTCTTATCTTCATGTTGCAGACAACAACCATTGGCTTCTGGGTGATTGGTGGCCTTTTCACATTGGCCTACGCATCTGCCTTTGGTCTGATAGCGTACAGTGAAGGGGACATGATTTGGGGTGTGGTTGTCTTTGGATTGACCATCTTAATCGTTGGGGGGCTACACGTGCATGCTAGAAACCAACTAGAAGAATAGAACTAAGCCGATGTCGGGCATGGTGTCCGACATCGGCTTAATTCTATTCTTGTAAGGACCTTAGCGTGCTTGGCCCCGATGGTGTTTGCGTTCAGCTCGCTGGATTTGCTTTTCCCAGGTCTTTGCCGTTTGTGCTCTAAGAAAGTCACACAAAGGGCCTAACTCTTGGTGAGTATCCCAGGCTTCCAGGGCTTGATAGTATGCCTTGCGATCCTCTTCGTGAATAACAATGGGAGGGTGACCGTGCAACACGAGAAAGTAGTTCATGGCCAGCCGACCCGTTCGCCCATTTCCATCTGCAAAGGGGTGAATGTTTTCAAATTTGGCATGAAAGTAGGCAGCGGCCGTCAGGGCGTTGGCATCAGAGATGTCCTGGAGCTCATCCAGTAGCTCCGACATTTCATCAGCAACATCTTCAGGAGCAGCTCCAACTTCTTCTTTCCCTGTCACATAGTCATGGTGTTTGTATTCTCCGGGCCGTTCGCCGAGCTGATAACGCCTTGGGTCATAGGTACCCTTGGTTAGCAGCTGTTGTAGTGCCTTGATAAAACCTTCGTTCAACGGCGTCCGTTGATTGAAAGACTGAAGGAAAAACTCATTGGCGTCTTTGGAATTCTTGATTTCAAAGAGGGTGCGGAGATCGCCAGTATAGGAGGAGACACCATCTCGCTCAAAGATATCCCGGGTGTCGTGATAGGTGATGTTGTCGTTTTCAATTTTACCGGAATTGTAAGCAAAGGTAATGCTGTGGCCATTTAGGGCTTCTGCAAGTTCTGCATCTGTAGAGACATTTCGCAGTTGCCATAAGTGTACAGCTTTCTCGTAGTTGTTCATAGCGTACACCTTTTTCGCATGTATTTGTCGTCATTGTACCATGAGTTTATAGGATGGGCAAGAACGCTACCTCTCGGATTTGAGAGACAGCGTTCTTTTATGCCTGTTTTATCGTTCTAGGGACGTTTTTTTTCGCTCCGGGAGCTTAATGCGGAACATCCTGCAATAATCCCTTTGGGCCTCCAGCTCGCATTCACAGATCAGATTGACAAAAGAAGCATCACTGGGGTTCTGACGCCTTTGAGCCTGCTGGAGCGATGTGATATAGCTGTGGCGCAGAATTGGAGGGATGGACACTAGGCAGTACCCCTTGTTCACTAGAATGAGATTCATAAGCAACCGGGCGGTACGTCCATTCCCGTCCTGGAAGGGATGAATATCTACCAGTCGCCGATGTGCGTAGGCGGCCAGCAGTACCGGGTGCATGGTGTCTTTTCGACTGTTGAGATCATCTACCAAGCTGGACATCTGGATGGGTACTTCTTCGGCGGGCGGAGGAATGTACTCTGTACCTGAGATAAACACCTGGCCACTACGGTATCTCCCGGCGTGGTCTGGATCAATGCTACCGTAGAACAGGCCATGCAAATGAAGAATATCTGTCTCATGAAATTGCAGAGGTCCACCTCTGGCAATCTCCAGCATGTAGTCGTAGGCCCGAGCATGTCCTGTGGCTTCATAGCAGTCCCGAATGGGCTTGCCTCCCACAGTAATGCCGTCTTCCAGAAGTACCTTTGTCTCAGATAATGTCAGAGAATTTCCTTCCAGTGCATTCGAGGAGTAGGTAGTACCGATCCGAAAGTAGGCATCCAGCTCCTTCACTTCATCTGGAGACAGGGGCCGATGCTCCCTAATTGATTTTGCGTATAGGTCAATTTTATCCAAAAGGGCTTTGTTTGTCACGGAATCACCCGCCTTCACTTTTGTTTTTATAATTGTAACATACTCTCTAGATATGGACAACGGGCTATCTAACTTCATTGATTACCGAAGGAGTGCCATCCCTGATGGGGGTGGCACTCCTTTTTTGCGCTTTGACTATCCCTCAGACGTCATTGCGCTGCTGTTTTCGTCGGTGATATTCGAAGCAGATGATGCCTTGCTGGGTGCAAGCCCGGAGAGCATTTTTTTATATTCCTCTTCCAACTGCTCGATAGTCTGTTCTGGGTCGAGCGGAGGAGCAGATGTTGGTCTTTCAGCACCTAAGAAAACACTTTTCAAGGAATTGAGCATAGCTTGCCGTATCTCAACAGAAAGAGAAAAATACGCTTTCAAAATTTCGAGTTCCAGTTTGGTGCCATGGCGCTCCTCAATGAATTTCTCCAGGCTAAAGGTAGAAGTAGGGGTTGATTTAACAAGGTACATAGGGTCTGTCCCATAACGTAGCCACTCCTCATTTAGACCAGGAATAGCAAGGCAAAGCGATTTGATTGTTTGTTCGGAAACGGAGGAGCCATCCCTCTCAATATAACTAATACCAGATTGAGTTACTCCAAGCAACGAAGCAAGATGGGTTTGGTTCCAGCCATTTCCTTTGCGCAAGAGCTTAATGCGACCATTGATAGTCAAATTTATCACGCCCCTTTCTTTTATAGAATAACAGTACCTTTTATTTTTGTCAATTTTAAATTAAATAATCATTGACAAATATGAGCTAATGATATAATCTTATAAGTGAAACGAGCTACAAATATTTTTGACATGTACTACTTGTGTTGTGAAGTATAGGAGGTGAAGAGAATATGAGCGAAATGCAGGTTGTATTACCGGATGCAGAATTAGGGACTGCAAAACAAATTCATGGGATTCTGGAACGAATGACTTTGGAACAGCAAAAATCTGTGCTTGCGTTTCTTAAGGGAATGGAGTTGGGAGAAAAATATGAAAAAGATAACCATTTACATGGAAATAGCAAATGCTACCCATGACAAGCGGTGAAGAAGCCAACGGCTTAAACGGCATAGTTTTGATGATGGAGGGATAAACCATGCAGATTGGAGAGAAGAGTGCGGCGGCAATGTCCAGTGTGCCCGGCTTCCATTGAAATCTCTGCATGATGAAGGGGGCGGGGAAATATGAACTCTGTGATTAAGTACCCGGGTGCAAAGTGGTCGTTGGCACAGTGGATTATTTCTAAATTTCCTCCACACCACAGCTATTTGGAGCCGTTCTTTGGGTCTGGAGCTGTGCTCTTTACCAAGACCAGAAGCAACATTGAAACGGTGAATGACTTGGATGGAGATGTAGTGAACTTCTTTGAGTGGGTTCGGAAAGACCCCGAGAAGCTGGCCAAGGCGATTTATTGGACACCGTATGCAAGAGCGGTCTATGACCAGGCGTGGGCATCACAGTACTGCGAAACGGATAGCTTTCAAAGAGCCTACTATTTCTGTGCCAGACTGATGATGGGGCATGGATTTAAGACTTCTGGTGAAAAGGTTGGCTGGAAGTGCGATGTACAGGGGAGAGAAAGAGCTTATGCGGCAAAATATTGGAGTGAAATGCCAGAGTTAATCTGCCAAGCAGCGGAACGGCTGCGAGGAGTACAGATAGAGAACAGACCGGCCGTAGAGCTGATTTCCAGATTTAATTTTCCAAACGTGTTGATCTACGCAGATCCCCCATATTTGCTTAGCACTCGACGAGCAAAACAATATCGCTGTGAAATGACAGATGAAGATCATTGCCATCTACTCGATGTCCTAAAGGCCCACAGAGGCCCAGTGCTGCTGTCAGGGTATGACAGCGAGATTTACAACAACGCTCTGAAAGACTGGTACCGGGATGAAGTGGTGGCTTTAACTCAGACATCTAGACATCGCCGAGAGGTCCTGTGGATGAACTTTGAACCCGTTGTGCAAACAACTTTGTTTGGATTGAAAGAAGTTTAGTGATCTAAGAGAGGAGATTAACAATGAAAGCAACAGGAATTGTCCGAAATCTCGATCCGCTGGGGCGAATTGTTCTTCCCAAAGAACTCCGGCGTACCCTCAATCTTGAGGATGGGACCCCGTTGGAAATATTCATGTCTGAAGATGGGGCGATCGTCCTCCGCCAGTATTCTCCTGGGTGTAGCTGTTGCGGCCGCACGGACAACCTTAAGGAGTATAAAGGCATATCGCTGTGCCAGAGGTGTATTGATGCATTCAATTCCGTGTCTGTGCAGGAAATGGGAGAAAAATGAAAGACTATGCAAAGATTGCCAAAGACGTAAGAATGCAGGAAAAATTAGCGGAGAAGCAAACAATTCAGGCATTTGTTCAAGAAGCACTGCCTGAAATATGTTCCGAGGCAATACAAGAAGCAGAGCGGATAGCGCAAGCTGGAGAAATTTATTTTCCCTTAGACGTAGACAATTACACAGATGGTCTTAATGG
>NZ_SJOS01000025.1:0-36681 GCF_012027765.1 Pseudoflavonifractor sp. SW1122
TCTGCGGCGCCCATCCCGATTTTCTCAGGATGGGCGCTATTCTTTCAATCTAAATCTTTTTCTCTTTCCAGTATAGTTCCCGTCATTTGCAGGACACTAGAGTTATCTGGTGTTAGGGGGCTTTTACACATGAAATCACTATGGGAACAGACCGCAGAGCTGGACCACTTTGACTGCCTGGATGGGGATATCAAGACCGACGCACTCATCATCGGCGGAGGCATGGCGGGGCTTCTGTGCGCCTACCAACTGCATCAGGCCGGGGTGCCTTATGTATTGGCAGAGGCAGACACCATATGCAGCGGCGTCACCAAGAATACCACCGCCAAACTCACCATCCAGCACGGGCTCATCTACCACAAACTCTTGGGCCGGTTTGGCAACAAGCGAACCAAAGGATATCTGTCCGCCCAAGAAGAGGCGCTGAAGCGATACCGAACGCTTTGTCGTAAGATTGACTGCGACTATGAAGAAGCGGACTCTTACGTCTACGCCCGGGATAACCTGCGGAATGTTGAGCGAGAGCTGGACGCCCTGCACCGTCTGGGATTTCCCGGGGAATTCGCCAGCCAGCTGCCCCTGCCCTTCCCCGTGGCCGGTGGGGTAAAATTTCCCCGTCAGGCCCAGTTTCACCCTCTGAAATTTGCCGCTGCCATCTCCCAGGGGCTGAACATCTATGAGCACACCATGGTCAAGGAACTCATTGGCCGCACCGCCATCACCAACCACGGGCGCATCCACGCCAAGCACATCATGGTCACCACCCACTTTCCCTTTCTCAACCGCCATGGCAGCTACTTCATCAAGCTCTACCAACACCGCTCCTACGTGCTCGCCCTGGAACACGCCCCCAATCTCAATGGCATGTATGTGGACCAGACGCAAACGGGACTGTCCTTTCGAAATTACGGCAGTATGCTTCTGGTGGGTGGCGGCGGACACCGCACAGGGAAACCAGGTGGAAATTGGCGGGAACTGCGTCAATTTGTCAAGGAATATTATCCAAAGTCCACGGAGAAATACCACTGGGCCACTCAGGACTGCATGAGTCTGGACAACATGCCCTATATCGGCCCCTACTGGTCCAACACGTCCGATGTATATGTGGCCACAGGCTTCAATAAGTGGGGCATGACCAACTCCATGGTGGCAGCCACCCTGCTGTGTGACCTGGTTCAGGGCAAGCAAAACCCATACGCTGAAATCTTCTCCCCCGCCCGCTCCATCTTCCGCCCCCAACTGGCGGTCAACGTCTTGGAGTCCACGGTAACCCTGCTCACCCCCTCCACCCGCCGCTGCTCTCATCTGGGCTGCGCTTTGAAGTGGAACGCCGCTGAGCACACCTGGGACTGTCCCTGCCACGGCTCCCGGTTTACCCGAGATGGAAAACTCATCGATAACCCAGCCACCAAGGATTGGAAACCGTGAAACAACGAGCCACTCCCTCACCAGAGAGTGGCTCGTTGTCTTGTCGTTGGTTAGCTTTAGCGTAACGACAACCCCCAGCTATGCTGGGGAGAGTAAAAAAGATTATATAGTGAAAAAACCTTCTGGTAAAATTGAGGTTGCGGTCGGCCAACTGCAACAACAAAGACCAGGAGGTTTTTTCGATGAAAGAAAAAGATATAGAGAAACAAGCACACACAACATGGCGATGCCAATATCATGTGGTGTTTGCGCCGAAATATCGGCGGATGGCGATATATGGGCAAATCAAAAGGGATATAGGGCAAATATTGCGTAGATTGTGTGAACAAAAAGGGGTAACAATCATAGAGGCAGAGGCTTGCCCAGATCACATCCATATGCTGATCAGTATACCGCCAAAACTCAGTGTAGCACAGATTATGGGATATCTCAAAGGGAAAAGCAGTCTTATGATATTTGATAGGCATGCGAATTTGAAGTACAAGTATGGAGATCGACATTTTTGGGCGAGAGGTTACTATGGGCAATATATATTAGGAAAACCAGCAAACGTAATTGGTAAGAGGGCTATATATCAGCCCGCAACCCCTTGAACAACCGGGGTATTGAGCTCGATATATTCACCCATGCGGCGGAACTCATCAGCGTATTTGAATTTCACACTGATGTTGCCGCCCTCATAAACTTTGATATGGTCAATGAGCTCGGCTAAAATTTCCCGTGTCAGCTTGTCTATGTTCTGATACTTGAGAAACGCGGCCAGGAAAGGACTTTCCGCGTCCACGCCGTTTTCCAGTTGTTCCTGCTCGTCTGTCAGCGTCCGCAGGACATTATTTAGGGCTTCGGCTTGCCGTTCATAGTCCTCGCTCATGTGGCGGTAGTCGTTGCGGGTGATTTCCCCGTCTTTCCAGTCTTGATAAAGGGCTTGCTTATATCGCATGATTTTAGCAAGCTCTTTTTCTTTTGCGGCAATGGCATCCTCCAGCCGCTTTGACTTGCTTTTTTTGAGCGGCGCGGAATTGATACGGGCCGCAAGCTCTGAATAGACAACGGCCAGATGTACCTGCTGTTGTATTGCAAACAGCACACCAGCCTCCAGACGGTCACTTTTGATAGAGTGCATGGTGCAAGCCTTTTTTGAAAGGCTTTTATAAGTGCCACACTGGTAATAAACGTAAATGCCTTTTGAAGCGATCCGAGACATCGCCCTGCCGCAGTCAGCACATTTTAGAAAACCGCTGAACAGATATAGCTGCTTTGATTTTGGGGCCGTTCGCGTGTCGCGTTTGAGCAGGCCCTGCACCTTATCAAAGGTTTCCCGGTCTATAATGGCCTCGTGGGTATTTTCCACGATAAACCATTCATCCTCCGGCACCCGTTCCTGGATATGGATTTTATAGCTTTTCACCCGCTGGCGGCCCTGCACCATATCCCCCACATAAACACGGTTTTTTAGGATCGTGTCAATGGTAATTGTGCTCCACATAGGATTGCCCTGGGCGTTAGGAGCATTGTATTTCAGCCCCTGCTGTTTCTTGTAGGCCGTGGGGCAGAGAACACCGTGATCGTTCAGATAATAGGTGATCCCACGCTTATTCATACCGGACAGGAACATGGAAAAAATGCTTTTGACAACCTCGGCGGCCTCCGGGTCAACCAGCAAGGAGTGTTTGTCTTGCGGGTCTTTCACATATCCATACGGAGCATAGGAGCCGATAAACTCACCGTTGCGGCGCTTCATATCGAATACCTGACGGATTTTCTTTGAGGTCTGGTAGCAGTATTGATCGTTCATTACGTTGGTAATGGGAACGATAATGTTTGACACACTGTCGGGGTTGCGGTAGCTGTCCACACCCTCCGCCAAGCTGATAAATCGGACGTTGAGCCGGACAAAGAGATTTTCAATCAGGTTTCCGGCGTCGGTGTAGTTGCGGGATAGCCGGGACAAATCTTTTACGATTACGCAGTTGATCCTGCCGCTTGAAATATCGGACAGGAGCCGCTGGAAGTCCTCGCGGTTGGTGTCCGTCCCGGTTTTGCCGTCATCCACATACACGTCCTCTTCCGAGCCCTCATAGAACTCTTCCAGGTGGGCCTGGTGGTATTGTTCCAGGAGCCGCCGCTGATTTATAACGCTGTTGCTTTCATCGCGGCCACGGAGTAAATCTTCTTTGGAAAGGCGGATGTATTTTCCCAATCTCCAGCGCATCACATTGTATGAAGTGGGGGAGCTGGCGCTCATTGTCCCCCGGTTTGCTGTTCTTGCCATTTGTCCTCCTTCCTATCACATTACATCTATATTATACCTCTGTACCGGGGGGCACAACAAGGATGACTCCACTTCTGGACAAAGTGTCTGGAAGTGGGAGGATCATTACAAGCCGCTTTTCTGCCGCAAGAAAAAGGCCGTCAGGAGCTCCTGGAGAGTGGGCCCGTCCTCGGCAAATTCCAGCTTGATGGCCATATCGCCATAGCGGAAACAGTAGGGGTTTTTCAACTGCTCCAGCATACGGGCGGCCCTCTTTTCCATTGGTAAGGAATTATCAAAAACAAAGCCGCTTGCATCCACAAGTGTTTCTTTATCCACTGCGCCGAGATTGACGCTTCGCATCTTTTGAATTTCTTGTGCGTTCAGGGTCACGGAAAAACCTCCTTTGCAGTTACTCACCGGCATTTCCGGCGGGGAAACGAAAGCGGCCAGCACCGCGAAAGTGCTGGCCGCCTGACTACCTCTGGACAAAGTGTCCAGAGGTCAATAGGGGCTCCGCTCGTAGTAAGTCTCGGCCTCCTGCAAAGTGGTATAGTCGAATACCTCGTAAAGTTCGACCATCACCTGCTCGATGTCGGACGGCTTAAAACCGCACCGCTCCATCGCAGCGATGACGTACCCCCGGCAGGCATCGTTGCTCCACGTTTGGGAGAGCAAGGCCGCCAGTTCTGGATCATAGTTCATAGAGCGTTCCCCTCTTTCATAAAAATATAGGGGAGCGCCGCGCTCATTTTCTTGCCCCGTCATAAGACAGCCATACTCGGCGGCGGCGCTCCCCCGCAAAGAGTGCGGCGACCCGGAGAGCCGGACAGCGATCCGGCTTCGCACGATGGCCTGGGCCCCCGCGTTCCCCTTGCGGAGAGGGAGAAAACCTCCTCTCATATACCACCAGAAAAAAGGGGCAAATGGAGATGGCAAATCAGATATTTTTTTGCAGATATTTTTTCATTCGCTTGATACCGCTTTTCACGGAACAACGGACGGCGCTTTTATCCACGCCCTCCTCGCGAGCAATCTGGCGGTAGCTCTTTCCAAGGATCAAATGAGCGTCCACCCGGCGGCCCTGGATTTCCGACAGGGAGTTGAGGGCGTTCCACAGCCGGAAGAACAGCTCCTTGCGCTCCATAAGTTCCTGGGGGCTGGGCTCGTGCAGGCAGGCGGAGTATTCGATCCCATCGTCACAATCCAGGGAATAATAAGCCTTGTTGAAGCGCACCCGTTCCGCATGGGCGGCCTCGCGCCGCTTGCTGGCCATGAGCTCCTCGGCCACCTCGTCAGGCACCTCTACCAGTTCGTCCGTTAAGTACCAATAATAAAAATCTTTCAGATTGATCGTTGTCATAGCTTGTCCTCCATTTTGTTTCGGTTGATGGGTTGAGCGGAAACAAAATGGGGCCCGGCGGGGAGCGGCACCCTGGGGAGCCGCTCTGGACTTCTGGACAAAGCGTCCAGAAGTCGGACAAACAAAATGCGCCTGCGCGACACAAGGCCACGCAAGCGCATGAAATTATATATTCATTTATAGACTGTAAAATTTCATGTTCATAATCAGACTGTCCCGGAGGGGGAAATACACTTTTTTTAGCTGGTATAAATCACAAGTGCTGTGAAAAAGCGAAATGAACACGGCAATACCTCCAAGGTACCGCCGAACTGCTTAAAAGGCAAAATGACGCCCACCTAAACACGGCGGTTTTGTTAAAGCAAAAAGAGCCGACAAACAACATAAAAGCTGTTTGTCGGCTCTGCGTCTTAGCGACTGGCACTTTTTATTGTGATTTTCAGTTGTTCTAAATCAATGATGTGTACTTGCTTGCATTTGGGGCAAAATAGCGGGAAATTGGTTAAAGTAGTTTCTCTAAATACTTGAACACGGGTCTTTCCTTTGCAAACAGGACATATTATCCAATACTTTTCACTCATGATTAGCATCATTCTTATCAATATTCTTTACGGACGGTATGATAAGACACAACACGGAAATACATGCAATTAGAATACCGGTCATGCGAAACCATTTATTTACCCCAATACCGTCAGCAAAAGCACCCGAAATAAGCAAGCCAATCGGCATCGCAAGCGAAGCAACGCTACTGTATAGCCCAAACACACGTCCTAAATATTCTGGTGCAATTCTCTCCTGCATAAGTGCGGTTACAGGCCCGTTATAAAACGGGACAGAAATTCCCATGATTACGCACAGAAATGCGAATCCCCCAAAGCCATTCTGTGGGAGCAGACCAGAAATATAAATTGGTACACCCATGAGTGCAATTGAAATCGAGATACCAATTCCTCTGTTTTTAAGTCCTCCCCACATACCAAGAATGATGCCTCCGATAATCATACCAACTGAAAAGGCAATTTCAGCAATGGATGCCTGTAGCGTCGTTCCACCGAAGTAGTCAAGGGACATCAGGGGAAAAAGCGCATTGATGGGGGAGTATAGGATCATAAAGGCTGCTGCAATCCAAATAAGTGCAAATACTCCTTTTTCTTGCTTTACAGCACTATACCCTGCTTTCATTTCAATCCAAAAACTTGTATCTGACAGTGTTTTCGTATCTTTCTCAAGTTTCGGTATTTTAATAAGAATTACAGCAAGTGATGCAATAACTGCGCCAGCAACATCTAATGCGACCATACCACTGATACTCCAAATCGGATACAATGCACCAGCAATCGCTGTTCCAGCAATATAACCAATTGTCTGCAAGGATTGTGTATAACCGGCACACTTTGTCAATTCCTCTGTTGGGACAATGAGTGGAGCTACTGCGCTTATTGCAGGAGTATGAAATGCTGTTCCAATACTCCGAACTGCCAACACAGTAATTACCAACCACACAGGCAACTTACCATAAAATGAGGCGAAAGCAAGTATCAAACTGATAATCGCAATAAATAGGTCTGCACCGATCAGGATGGCTTTCCTGTCCATTCGATCCACAAGAGTTCCTGCTACTGTCCCTAAAACAGCACTCGGAAGAAATCCAGCCAGTGATGCCATGGAGAGAATAAAAGCCGACTGCGTTATTGCAGTCAAATGCCAAATCAATGCCATCTGCAAAATTGAACTTGTGAGGACGGATACTGCTTGTCCCGCCCACAAAATATAAAAGTCTTTTTTCCAATTTGTTTTATTCATTATTGTTCTCCCTGTATTTTTTATTTGTCTAAAAAAGGCAATAAAAAATGCAGGTCATTCTCAAAGTGAGCTTTGACCTGCAAAAATACGAGAAAACACGCACTAGTACTTAGACATAGCTACACTATGTCCATACTTAATGTGTGTACAATTCGTAAATAAGCATGACAAAAAAGCCCACTGAAAAATGGGAACTGCCTTTTTATTGCCATTCTTATTTGAGACGAACGTACCACAGCATGAACATAATACGTGTGCTCCTCCCTGTACCAATAAATTTTATATTCAATATAGCATATTTTATCACCATTGTCAATTGCTCTCCCCCAAAATACACGAAATAAAATATGTATAAATACGAAATTAAACATCGTTCAAATGATATGACACGAAATATAAAATTACTTCGGGTGATATTATGAGATTTGAACGGGACGAGCGCAAGTTTGACTTCCACGGTATAGGACTTGCCATCAAACGGGCTCGGGAGCAAAAAGGAATGACGCAAGAACAGCTTGCTTATGTCATTGACCGTGATCCCCGTACCGTCATGTATAACGAGAACGACGGTCAGCATCCCAGCCTAAATACCTTTTATCAGATGGTTACAATGTTTGACATATCGGTGGATCAGTTCTTTTACCCGTCCAAGAGCGCAGATGATGATTGCAGAAAACGAATCAATGTCATGCTCAATAGCATGGATAAAAAGAACTTACAGCTTGTAGAATCTTTAATACGGGCAGTCAAAGATGCCCAGGAAGCGGGGGAAGTGTGAGAAACACGCACCTCCGTTTTTTCATGCCATGTTGCGGGGGTGCGCGTTTTGGCAAGCAATTCGGGTGTGGCCACACTCCGAAATTTTCACAGGCCGCAGGCCCGTGAAAATGCTTGTTGGGGAGCTCCCCAAACCCGCTGAACTTCTGGACACTTTGTCCAGAAGTCCCAGCGCAAGCGCCTGTTGTCGGCGGCCGGTCGCTAACGCTCCTGGGCCTTATTTTTTTGCTCGTCCGCGTGGCCGAGCAGGTGATCGATATTTGCCTTGACTGCCACGGCCTGCCGCATATCCGCCTGGGCCTTGCGGTATTCCGCATAGAGGGCCTTTTTCTTTTCAGAGAGCTCCCGGTGCTGCTTTTTCAGCGTGTCCATTTTGGGGAGCTTTGCCCCGCCTAAGAGGTCATTCATAGTAGCTTTTGCCGCCCGGTAGTCAGCCAGCTCCGCCTCGTGCTGGGCCAGGTACTTTTTAGAATACCGGGCCGCCTTGTAGCCGTCGAACACAGGCCGCGTCTTTGCATACTGTACCACCGCTCCCATGAGCTCAGAAGTTTTAGAGAGGGCCGCCTCCGTGTCCCGCAGCTCCCCAGCCAGCTTGTGGGCGCGATCCACCGCCGCCTCGGTGCTGGCGGCCAGCGCGTCATAATCCATCAGATCGTGTTCCCGGAGGTACTGGAGCGCGGCGGCCATCTGTTTGAGGTTGTAAACTTTGCCCCACCGCTCATAGGCGGGGCCTTTGCCCTGGGCCATGCGCTCTTGAATGTCGATAATCAGATTGACGCGCCGGGCCGGGGCCGGGCCATCCTTCGGGAGCTCCGGGATGGGCCGCTCCCCGGCAATTACCGCCCGGATGTCATCCGGATCGAAACCAGGGCCCAGGGTGGATGCCCGCAGACGGGTGTACTTATCCTGCCCAGGGGCCAGGAACGAGATTGCGCCTCCCCGCCCATGCTTTACTTGAAAACCGGACTCCTCCATAAGCCGCAGGAACGCCGGGAAGTCAGCGGGATTTTTCCCCAGGGCCTCCACGATGGCCAGCCGCACCCGCTGTTGTGCAGAGGGCGGTTTTTCCCCGATCCACTGGCCATAGTGAAGAAAGCGGCCTTTGCTGTGCTGTTTTGGATTTTGAATGACGGACAGCTCATGCTCGATGCACACCCGGTCAGAGAGCCGCCGCACCGCAAAGCTGGAGCCAATGAAATTATGAAACTTCCGGGAGCAGTCCTGGGCCGTGGAGTTGTAATAAATGTGATTGTGAATGTGGCCCTTGTCGATGTGGGTACAAACGAAAAACTGGTACTTGCCCTTTGTCCAGCGCATGGCCGTTTCATAGCCGATTTTGTTTGCCTCCTCCGGCGTGACCTCACCGGGAGGAAACGCCTGCCGGATCTGAAAGAACAGGGCCCCGCGCTCCACGGCCCGGCCCGTTTCCGCCAGGTACTGGCTTTTCGTCAGAAGAAACTCAGCCGGGGCCGACGCCGGATCGCAGAGGTAGGCAGACACGGCCCCCAGCTTTTTCGGATTGAGCCCGTAGGCAAACCGATCCTCCATCGTCTGGACAGCCGTTTTTCCCGCCGCTACCTTGTAGGGCCGGATGTAAGTTGTAGCGATAGCCGCACCTCCTTTCCCAGCAGAAAAAGCGGGCGGCGGTCTATGTCACCCGCCGCCCGGCACCTCTGGACACTTTGTCCGTAAGTATCAGCTCGCCATAAAGTCCATCGCCGCATACTTCACACCATGCAGACGCTCCACCAGCCAGCCGCCCAGGGCCGGGAGCCCAAAGGGGGAAACCAGGAACGCCAGCACAAACATGGCGATGCAGCCTACTGTCTGCCCGGCCAGCAGGCAGAGGATCGCCAGTAAGGACAGGCCCACACAGGCCACAATGCACACCGCTCCCGCCACGCAGGACAGGAACGTAAGCACAGCCACAATGAGGATCAGGGCCAGGACAAAGGGAGCCGCGATGATTTTTAAGATTGTCCGCATCGTTCATACCTCCTACAAAAAGTTCGTTGTTTGCCTCTATATGTATATTATAACTCCGCAGGAGGGGGCCAACAAGGATGCCTCGGCTATCCCCACCTCTGGACAAAATGTCCAGAAGTCGAGATAGCCGGGGAACGGCAAAACCGCTCCCCGGCAGGTCAGAGCCGCACGATGGCGGAGAGCTTTTCCAGCAGATCGGAAAGGGGCCGCCACAGCTTTTCATAGTCCCGTTGCAGAGCTTTGATCTCCTCCGGGTAAATGCCGCCGTAGGTATTCGCCTGGATCGCCACCTGGTTTAGATTGTTGGAGCACCGCCGCTGGAGCGACACCAGCTCCTGGACAGGTGACAGGTCAACATGGAGCACATACCCATTGAGGGCCATTTTCCGCATATAGGCCCCCATGTTTCGGATGCCCGCCTCGGCCATACGCTCCCGGATCAGCGCCTGCTCCTCCTCGGACACCATCACATGGAGATGGATGGGGCGGCGGCGTTTCTTTGTCACCGCTCCTCCCGTTCCAGGCTCCGGCAGACGCGGGGCGGCTCCTTTACCTTGTCCAGCGCCTTTTCCCGTTCCGGGGGCTGGGCGGGGATCGGCGTATTGAATACCCCGGAGAGCCGCAGGGCCTCCTGGTTGGCAAAATCCTCTTCACGCTTCTTTTCCATAAACAGTCCTCCTATCTGTCGCCCCGGTCAGGGGCTTTCTTTTTAGGGCCGTCCGGGGCCCGGTGTTCCTGGGCCTCCTTTTGCGCCGCTTTCAGTTGTTCCGCAATCGGGGGCTGGCGTTTGGCCTCCTTATGAGCCCGCGCCGCCTCCTGGCGTTCCACGCCACGGGCAAAGCTGGCCAGTTGCTCCGGTGTGATGTATTCTTTCACCACATAGCTGCCGAAGTCAGGGTAAAACCACGTCAGCCGCTTTTGATCCGGGACACGGTGAGCGTCCTCCCATTTTCCTACCACCTGGGCCTGGGCATCCATCTGCCGCCGAATATCCAGGTTATTGCGGGAGGGCCGGAGCTCATAATCCTGCATTTCCCGTTCCGTCAAGGGATGGGCATAGGTGATGGCTCCCCACGCCTGGAACGCCTCACCCGTCACTTGCTGGCGGGTAAAGTATAAATCCATGTGGACAGGGCGGTTAAAATAGCTGTTCGGGTAGGTGCCGATGTCGATAGGCCGCTGGGTGGAGTAGTACAGATAGGTTTCCTTGTCCGGGGCCTGCTCCACTTCCTGCACATGGTAGCGCCGCTGGTAGTCCTCGGCCCGATTGAGTAAGTCCCGTTCCGCCATATCCGGCTCATTCATGTAGTGGCCCCAAAAGTAATTCCGCTGGCCGTCCTGCTCATTAAACCGCCACGTCACATAGGGATTAGGGGCCCTGCTATTTTCCCCAAGGGCAAAACCGCACTGATTGTCAAACAGGATCGTGCGGCGGATCACATAGCCTTGATTTTCTTCCAGAATAACACCTCCTTAGATGCCCCGCCACCTCTGGACAAAGTGTCCAGAAGCGGCGGGGGTAGATGTGGAAAGCATTTGAGCAAAATAAGGGCAGGCCATAGAAAGATACGGCCCACCCCCAAAAGGGCCCCGGAAAGCCTTGATACAAGCGGGTTTTCCAGAGCCTAATTTTCCACACATCACCTCCGCTTTTTCCGCATATAGTCCCGCTTTTGCCGCCGCAGGGCAATCCGGGCACAGGACTCGGAGCAGTAGGCCATGCGCCCATCCGCAGGGACGGCCCCGCCACAGACCGGGCAAATCTTGAAATCCGGCCTGGGGCCCTCACTCAGCAGGGACACCTCCAGGGCCGGATCAAGGGGCAGGACAGCCTCCCGAAAGTAGCGGCAGTAAGCGCCCGTCCAGCATTTCCCCAGCATATAGCACTCACAGTCCAAGGGCAGGCACCCATATTCCCGGTCATAGTTAGCGCACCATTTTGTTACCAGGGCGCGGATCGCCCGTTTTTCCTCGCGTGTCAGTTCACGGGCCAAGCCGTCACCTCCCGCCAGCCGGGGCCCGCATGAGCTCCCGGTAGCAGGACACACAGCCGATGCCCCGCCAGTAGGGACACCCGGAGCACCGGGAGCCCCTGGGCGGTTTCGCCGGGGCAGGAGCCTGGGGACGGGGCTTCTGCTTCATCATTTTTTCAAAGGGGCTGTCGGTAAACCTCATTTGTCAGCCTCCTCTCCGTCCTCGTCCTCCTCATCCCAGGGCGGGCCGTCATCGTCCTCGTCCCCGTAGCCGTCCGGCCCGTCATAGTCATCCAGCTCCCCGCCATAGTCCTCCTGGGGTTCGGCGGCTTTCTGCTGTTTGGGGCGCAGTACCTTGAAATAGAACGCCGCGCCGCCGCCCACTAAGGCCACGGCCAGCACCGCCAGGAGCATCCCCATGTTGCCGCCCGTTTCTGGCTCGGCCTCCTCCGGGGTGGGTTCCTCGGTTTCCGTGGGTTCCGGCTCCGGCTCAACGCCCGCGCACTTGTTCATATTGACCGAGCAGACGGCGCACTCTGTATTCACGGCACCCGCCGCGCATTTTTCAGAGCAGGAGCAGACCGCCTGCTCCACCCCGGCGGCCTCGGCTGCGGCCAGCAGATCGGCCTCGTCTACCACGCTGAAGAAGTAGGTTTCATACTGCTCGCCCTCCTCGTCCACGGGCTTGTCGTAGTCAATGACGATGTAAAAGGTGTTTCCGCCCGCCGTCTGGACGGTAATAAACTGCTTGTTGGTGTGCTCGTCATAGAGCAGATCGCGGGTTACAAGGTTGCCCTCCTCCGAAAAGCCCTCACCCGGTTCGATGGTGGGTTCCGGCTCCGGGGCCTGGGTTTCCTCGGTCATAGTGGGATCGCCATAGTCCGCGCCCTCACCGCCGTCCGCATAGGCATAGGCCGGGACGCTAAATCCGCATAAAAGAACGGCGGCACACAGCGCCGCCGCCATCACCCGAAAGCGTTTCATCTTCAATTTTCCTCCTTTCCGCCGTCCCCGGACTTCTGGACACTTTGTCCAGAAGTGCCGTCCCGGAGCCGCTGGAGCACCAGGGGGAGCTCCTCCAGGGAAATGCTCATGCCCCGCACGATGTCCACGATCTCGCTGTTTTCGGCCTCCTGCTTGTTCTTTTCCAGCTCCTTGAGCCGGGCCTGCTGTTCGCTGATTTTGGCCTTGACCTTATCAATCTCGGCCTGGATTTTCTGGCTTTTGCTTACCGCCATAGATACCTCCTTATCAGGGTAAACGCCCGTAGGCGTAGAAATGGGATTGCCAGTAACTTGTATTCAAATTTGCATATTGGATGGGATCGCCACAGTGGATCATCATCCCGTCCCCCACATAGATGCCACAGTGGGACACGCCCGCCGTGTCATAGGTGCCGACAAAGAACACCAGATCGCCGGGCTTTGGATTGCTGGTAGGGGTGCAGATGTTATAGAGCCCCTGGGCCCCCAGGCGGCCCACATTCCAGCCGCTGTGATTGATGACCCAGGACACGAAGCCGGAGCAATCAAAGGACGTAGCTGGGGAGCTCCCGCCCCACACATAGGGATAGCCCAGGTATTTCTCCGCCTCGGTGAGCATGGCCGCAAAGGTTTCATCGTCCAGATATTCCCCCGGCACGTCATATCCGGCGGGCGGGTTGGTAACGTATTTCCCCACATAGGCCGACTCCGGGAACAGGTCAGGCCGGTTTCCCAGGGTGGACATATAGAGGGAGTACCGGGACATCTGCTCCTCGTTCATCATTTCCAGGGGCAGATGGGACAGGTTGCGGTTTTCCAGCGTGACATAACAGATATAGTAATTGTAGGGCACCTCTACCGTATAGGAGTTGCCCTCGCTGTCCGTTCGGCTTTCCGTCCGATAGCGCACCTCAACCACCACATCTTCGGTGAGAATGTACTGGCGGTCAAAGAGGTTTTCCAGCGTCCCCTGCACCTGATCCAGCATCCATGCCCCCTCATGGAGCACAGACAGGATAGAGATCAGCACATAGGGATCGTGTTCAATGCTGTCCAAGTCGAAGTGATACTCGTCATAGTCGTGGGTGCTTTCGTAGCTGTCCAGGTAATCCTGGAGCTCCGCCTCCATTCCCACATAAGCCGCCTCCGCCGCCAGCATTTCCTCGTCCTGGGATGGGTAGGTAGTCGCGCCCACCGCGCCCGCCCCGGCGTTGCCAAGCGTCACCAGGGAGGACGAACAGGACTGCATCATAAAGAGCAGGAGCACGCAGGCCAGGGCCAGCACCACCCCCATGGGATGCCGCTTCACAAAGCCCACCGCCTTTGCCCCGGCCTTTTCCGTGGCGGCGGCGGTCTTTTTCGCCGCGCCTGCCGCCCCGGTCTTGACCGCCTCCCGCGCCCGCTTCTGGTACTGTTTTTTCAAGCGGTGCTTGCGCCACATCCGGGAAACGGGGTTGCCGGACATTTCCGGGTGATCCTGGGCGGCCATGCGGAAGTGATAGTCCGCCGTGGCCTTGACATATTTGGACTCGGCCCGCTGGACGGCCTTTGCCGGGTGTTCCCGGACTTTCCGCTTCACGAACCGGGAGCCATGCCGCAGGGCGGCCTCGCCCACCAGCTCGGAGCGGTGGGCCCCCTCGATGCCCACATTTTCCTGCTCGTTCTCGTAAATCTTCCCATGCACAAAGCCGTGAACGGTGCCGCCAGCGGCGCGGCCCACCCGCCGGACGGGGCCCGGCTTTTTCGGGGGCTTCTGTTTTGCCAGCTTGTCTTTGGCCGCCTCCAGCTTTTCCCCGCGCTTTTCCATGCGGAGCTTAGATGCGGCGGCCTGCTCCTGCTTGCTTTTCTGCCGGAACTTTGACTTGTGGACACTTTGTCCAGAAGTGCCCTCCGTCCCGGTACCACCTGGGGAGCCGCCCCCAGCGCCCCCGGAAGAAGCGCCGCCGGGATCGGCGGGCTCCTCCCAGGAGCCGGGGCGCTCCCTGGGCTCCTGTTGGGGTTTATTCGGTTTTCGCTTCATTCTTCAAATCCTCCGGGCGGGTGGTGAGCAGATTGTAGATCTCGCCTTTGGGGAACCGATCCACAAAGGGGATGGTCACATCGCCATAGAACAGCAGGCCCTCGCCGGAATTGGAGTGGGTGATATAGGAGAGCTGATGCTCGGAAATGCCGAGCTGTTTCGCCAAAATCGCCCGGTCACTTTGGGCCTGGGACAACAGGATCATAAAGTCGGTGTTGTCCAGAATGGCCTCGATCTCCCGGCTGGCCAAAAGGTCTTTCACGTTCTGCGTTAAGGCTGAGGGGACACAGCCCTTTTTGCGGAGCATCTTCCACACGGCCACAAAGTAGCTGGCGGTGAGCGCGTCCCGGAGCAGGATGTGGAACTCGTCAAAGTAGCACCAGGTAGAAACGCCGTTGTGGAAATTCACATTGACCGCCGACGTTACAAAGTCGTTGGTAACGTGCATGGCGATCTTGCGGAGGTTTTCTCCCAGCCCTTTGAGGACGATGCAGACAATATGCGCCGTTAATTTTACGTTGGTCTGGTGGTTGAACAGGTTAAGGGAGCCCGTACAGTAGAGCTCCAGGGCGGTTGCCACCCGGCGGGCCTCCGGCTCCGGCTGTTTGAGAAGCTCCTCGTACAAGTCCTGGAGCAAAGGCGGTTTGCCGTCCCCCAGGCCCAGGGCCATGTCCCGGTAAATGAGCCGCACACAGCGGTCAATCACGGTTTTTTCGATGGGTTGCAAACCGTCCTTGCCGCCCACCACCAGCTCGCACAGGGACAACAAAAAATCCGCTTTCATGGAAAGCGGGCTTTCGTCATCGTCCAGATCAAGCTGGATGTCCATAGGGTTGATATGGCTGGGGGAGCCGGGGGCGATCTCCACCACCTGGCCGCCCAGCCTGCGCACCAGCGGGGCATATTCCCCCATCGGATCGACAATGATAATGCGGTCTTTTGGGATGGCCAGAAACACGTTGATGATCTCGCGTTTTGCGGCGAAGCTCTTGCCGGAGCCCGTGGAGCCGAGATACAGGCCGTTGGCCGATTTCAGCTTTTTGCGGTCAGCCATGATGACGTTGTGGGAAAGGGCGTTCATGCCGTAGTAGAGGGACGGCCCGGCCATCCGCAGCTCCCTGGTCATAAAGGGGATAAAGATCGCCGTGGAACTGGTTGTCATGCCCCGCTGGATTTCCACCTCGTTATATCCCAGGGCCAGCGAGGACACAAAGCCCTGCTCCTGTTGCCAGTCCAGCCGCTTCAAAGCGCAGTTGTATTTCTGCGCGATGCCGCCCACCGTGAACACGTCATTCTCCAGCCGCTGGCGGGTAGGGGCAAGGTTTACCACCGTGAACGTGAGCAGGAACATCCGCTCGTTGCGGGACTGCAGATCGGCCAGGAGCTCCGCCGCGTCCTTGCTGAATGTAATCAGGTCAGGGGGCAGGATGTCGGGATCGTACCCGGCCCGCACCGCTTTCCGCTGTTCCTCCACCTTCATTTTTCCGATGTCGGAGAGCTTGCCCTTGATGGTCTTAATGGCCTTGAGCTGATCCACCGTCTGAATATGGAGCGTAACCGTCATTTCCGCATCCAGCTCCAGGATCTCCGCCAGGAGCTTGTCAGAGAGCTCGGACGCCAAAATCTGCAAGTAGGACGCCGCGCCCCAGTATTGGCCGATGCGGAACGTCCGGGACTGCCGGAAGTCGAAGCTGTCCGGCGCGATATAGTCCTTTGTGCCAAGCCCGGTTTTGGGGATGTCCTGCCAGGAGAAGCGGAACGGCTCCCGGTTGCCGGGGTGCATCTGGCCGTGGAGCAGGGCCAGCCGCGCCTGCCCGTCCATCGGGACAGAGGGAACGCCCAGCCGTTTCAGATTGCCTGTCACATCGGCCTCTACCCGTTCCAGGCGGGGGCGGGCCTCCGCGATCCCCTCGGCGGGCAGGCCGAACGTGATATATTTTGACCGCTCGATGCCGTTGTTGCTTTTGGCAATCTGGCTTTTTAACATTCCCGTAAACTCCGCCCGGATGCTGTCATAGTCATCCAGGGCCGGGGGAATGTTCACCTTGTACTTGCTCCGGGAACGGGAGCGGCGGTTGATAAAGGAGAGCTGGAACGGCAGGGAGCTGTCGAAGTAGTTGAGGAACGAGCTCCACCCGCCAAAAATCGCCGTCTGATCCTCCGTGGACGCAACGGAATAATTGATGTCCTCATATTCCACCGTCTTTGTGTAGAGCCCGCCGGGGAGCTGGCACACCCCGTCCGGGTGCATCACCAGATAGGGGATCGTCTGCTGGGCGGACAAAACAGCTTTCCGGTTAGCGCCCTTTCCGGGGCCGCGCTTTGGGCTTTTTGCGTTCTGCAATCGCATCCTCCTTTCTCACAGCGCCCCGCTGGGTGAACGGGGCATAGATATTTTCCGTCTGGTAGGGCCTCACCCCAGGCCGCAGGAAACGGGCCCGCAGGATGTTCCGCACCACCTTTTCAAAGGGGAGCCCGTCTTTTTCGTACATCGCCAGCAGGAACGCCGGGAGCGCCACCGCCATCATCAGGAACATGGCCCCGGTGTTGCCGATGGCGCTCCGGGCCAGCAGGTAGGACGGGATGCCCACCGCCGCCGCGATCCCGAAGCACACAAGCTGGCGTTTCGTCAGGTTAAAGGCCAGTTTGGTCTTGATTTTGGATAAGTCGTTGGGAACATTTACATAGGGCATGGATCAACCTCCTTTCGCGCCCACCTCTGGACACTTTGTCCAGAAGTCCGGGACGGTGCTTTCCACCTCGTTCCCCCACACATCCCAGCCGGGCGGGGACTGCCGGGCGAACAGCTCCACCCTGGGCACGTCGCCCATGAGGGCCACGATCTTGTCACGGGCCTCCTCCGGCTTGCGGCTGTGCTCCTGGATGGGGGAAATGATAAACTGGTGGACGTTTGCCGCCTGCCGTTTCGGGTGTCCCCGTGTTGCCAGCAGGCAGACCTCCGCGTTGCCCCGCGTCCAGAAGCCCAGGCCATAGAACCAGCCCTCGGACTTGCGGTTTTTCTTTAGCCAGACGAAAGCAACGCTCTTGTAGGTGAAGCCCCACGCCTTAATGAGCCGCAGGGCCTCCGGGAGCTGTGGGAACGTAGCCCACAAAAAAAGCACGCTGTCCGGGGCCGCCAGATCCGCCACCGGGAGCGTGCATAACTTGTCAATCCCCATTGTGGGATAGTGTTTTTCCGCCGCCCCCTGAACATTCTTTGCAGAATACCGCCAGGGGGGATCGGCGTAGATCACAGAATACTGTCCGATAGTCAAACTCCTTTCTCCCCGGCCTCCACCGCCGCGCCCGCCACGCGGATGCGTTCACTGGCGGCGGCATAGTAGGCCGGGACGGTTTCAAAACAGAGGAAGCGGCGGCCCGTGTTGAGGGCGGCCACCGCCGTTGTGCCGGAGCCCGCGCAGATGTCCGCCACCAGCTCGCCGGGCCGGGTATAGGTCTTGATGAAATACTCGCACAGGGCCACCGGCTTCTGCGTGGGGTGGACGGTGCGCTGGACGGCTGGAAAGGTCAGCACGTTTCCGGGAAAACGCAGGCCGTCCTCCGATCCGCTGCCGGAACGGGTAAATTTCCCGTAGTTGGTGCTGTTCCCGTTATTGCCCGCAATTTTCTTGTAGGGCTTGCCCTGCTCAAACTGCGGATTGTAAAGCGGGAGCTTCTGATAGAACACCAAAATATTCTCCGTCTTTTTCAGCGGAGCACGGCGGGCATTGAGAAAGCCTGTGCAGCGGCTTTTGTACCACACCCACTCATAGCGGAGCATGGACAGGTTGGATGCCCCCAGCACCTTGTCATAGGGGCATTGTGCAAAGAACAGTACAGCGCCGTCCGGCTTGACCGCCCACTTGACCGCCTCCCACAGCTCCGGGAGCGGCAGGGGCACATCCCAAAAGTTCCAGGTGGTGCCATAGGGCGGATCGGTCAAGAGCATATCCACAGAATGACGGGGCAGGGAGCGCAGCCCCTCAATGCCATCCATAAGGAACAGGCCCTCCGGGAGCTCCGGGGACTTCTGGACACTTTGTCCAGAGGTGCCCTTATCGGTCATCCCTGGCCTCCTTGCCCTTTGCCGGGGCGGGCCGGGCGGCGTTTTCACGGGCGGCCTGCGCCCGCCCCTCGGCTAACTGCTGGGCAATTTTCTTCGCGTCATCCCTGCCGCCCAGCAATTCCTGCTTTTGCAAAACGGCCTCCGTTTCCGCCATAAAACGGTAAACATCGGCCTGGTTGAAGTCCTCCGGCGCTTTCCCGTTCCACAGGCGCGACCCGTCGGGCCCATATCTTCTCGGCATATAACACCCCTTTATCAATGTGCGCTAAAGATACTTCGCGCAATCGTCCCGGTTTTGAACAGCATGAAGCAGAGCAAAACCGTATAGCCCACGGTGCCCCAAATCGCCCCAATGGGATCTCCGCCTGTGGCAATTCCCTGGATCAGCACCGCATAAATCGCAACACACACCAGAATGAGCAATCCTTGGAAGCCCACGGCAAACAGGGAGCGCAGATAGTTCTGCCCGATCTGTCCCACCTCCCGGTGGGAGATCGTTGCCATAGGGATGGGGGCCAAACTGGTAAGCAAATAAATTTCCAACATTCTGCCATACACCAAAACAAAAATGACGATGCCCAGCGCCCACATGGTAACGCCAATAATAGAGGACTGGAGCCACAGGCCCAAAAGCGGCCCTAAATCCATCCCCTCCAGGGTGGTTTCCAGCTCCGTCATCATATCCGGCGTGATGTCCGTGGAGCCCTGGATCAGGCCGCCCGCCTGGGCGATCACCGTCTGCGACACGTCAAAGACGGCCATCACAATGTTAAAGGTGTTTGAGAGGATGAAGATGGCACAAGCCGTTTTGAATATCCATTTGTAGATATTCGCCACGTCAAACTCGTGCATATTGTTTTTTTCCAAAAGCATCTGAATGAGCTCATAGGTGGCAACAAAGGTCAGTACCAGCCCGGCAATCGGTAAAATCACCGTTTCGGAAAGCTGGCGGATGAGGGAAAATACCCCGGCGTTCCACGCCGCCGGGGTACTCCCCACCTGTACCGCGATCTCTCCGACTTGGGTATTGACGTAATCAAAGAGCCCCTCCAGGTTCCCCATGATCCCGCCAATCAACAGCTCTTTGAGCCAGTCCGTGAGCCAGTCGGTGAGAAAATCCATAGGCCCTTACCTTAAAACAGGCCAGACAGCAGAGGGATCAGGGTGGTGCCCAGCAGGATGATGCCGCCGCCCGCCATGAGCTGTTTTATCCCCAAATAGGTGTAGGAAAACGGCTCGATGGCGGGCGGCGGCGTGTCAAGAAATATCTATGGAGTTTTTAAGAACCGCCCCGGCGGGGGCAGGTCAGGCCGTGACCTGCTCCACCTCCGGGATGGGTTTGAGATTGAAATGAATTTCGATAGAAATGTGTCTTATCTTATCGCTGTCTATGCTCTCATGGACAACGATTTCTTTAATCAGGCGGTTTAGGGTGGCGGCGTCCAGTTCCGTGATGTCGGCGTATTCCTGAATGGCTTCCACCCACTGGCGGGCGTCACACGCAAGCCGGATTTCATCGGCCAGCTTCTTCCGGCCTTCCGTGACCTTTGCTTTCAACTCGGCCTGTTCCGCCTGCGTCTTTTCCATCAGCAGATTGAAGTTCGCTTCGCTGATACGTCCGGCAACCATGTCCTCATACAGCCGCAGCACCATCTTTTCCAGAACGTCAATCCGTTCCTCGTCTTTGGTAAGGGAACGCTCCAACGCTTCCCGCTGGCCTTTCTGCTCGGCTTCGCAGGTGTCGGTCAGCTTCCCGGCAACGGCTTCCCCGTCCATCAGGGCGGCTCTGGCGCACTCCCGGATTTTGTTCAGCACAAGGCTGTAAAGGGTGTCGTATTCAACCCGGTGCTGGGTACAGTGCTGCTTGCCGTAGGCGTTGTAGGTCTTACAGGAATAAATCTGTTTCGGGTGCTTGTCGTTAGTGTAGCGGATTGTCAGCGACTTCCCGCACTCGCCGCACTTGATAAGCCCCGCAAACAGGCTGATTTCCCCGGTCTGGCGGGGGCGCTGCCGGGATTTCAGCTTGCGCTGCACGATGTCAAAGGTCTTGCGGTCAACAAGCGGCTCATGCTGGTTCTCCACTACAATCCAGTCCTCCGGCTTCTTCTCCCCGATGGTGCCGATTTTGAAGCGGTATTCCTTCTTCTGGGAAGCGATAGCGCCGGTGTAGACGGGGTTCATCAGGATGTCCTTAATCACGGAGAAGTCCCACATATACCGCCCGTTGACCGGGTCTTTCTTTTCCCACTTGGTTGACACGTTCCGAAAGCCCCGTACCCGGTTCCAGTAGGTCGGGCATGGGATTTTTTCTTCTTCCAGCCTGCGCCGGATGTAGTTGGGGCCGTGTCCTTCCAGCGCCCACGCAAACAGACGCCGGACAATGGGAGCCGTTTCCTCATCAATCAGCAGATGGTTTTTGTCCTCCGGGTCTTTCCGATACCCAAAGGGGGCAAGGCAGCCGGTAAACTGGCCTTTCTGCGCTTTCAGCAGATAAGAGGAATGAACCTTCTTGGAAATGTCCTTGCTGTACATCTCGTTGAGGATGTTCTTGAACGGCGCAATGTCGTTGTTGTCCCGCATGGTGTCGATACCGTCATTCATGGCGATATACCGCACGCCGTTGCGGGGGAAGAAATCTTCAATCAGGAAGCCGGTCTGCAAGTAATTCCTACCCAGTCTGGACAGGTCTTTCGTGACCACAAGGTTTATCTGCCTGCGCTCGATGGCTTTCAACATCCGTTTCAGGTCGGGGCGCTCCATGTTCAGCCCCGTGTAGCCATCGTCCTGATAGACTGCAACAACCTCCCATCCCTGCTTTTCGCAGTAGGTTTCCAGCATAGCCCGCTGGTTTGCGATACTGGCGCTCTCCCCGTCAAGGTCATCGTCCTTGGAAAGCCTGCAATAGATAGCCGCCCGGAAGCTGCCCGCCAGTATTGCGTCTACGCCTGCATATTCAAATCCGTTCATCATAACCGTTACCCGCACAATCCAGACGGAACACGGTCACTCTGAACCTTGTCTTTATTATATCTTAAATCTTGCTTTTTCGCAAGATATTCTTTATCATTTCTCTGGCTGTATTTCTGTGCAATCAGGCTCACGAAAACGTCCGTAGCGTCCAGTTCGCCGTCAAATACCGTTGTGACATGGATTTCTGTTTTGCTTTTTGCCATAGGCAGTTACCTCCATAAATGAAATAAGCCAGACAGGAGAGGGTCGGCAACGAAGTCCGGCAACGGGCTTCAAAAAACCTCGAAAACAATCTCTGTCTGGCGGTTGGGTTATTTATTACTTTTTCTTTTATTTTTCTGTTGCTTTGGTTGTCAGAGGGGAGAAAAGCCCGCAGTTACGGGCTTTTCTCCCGGCAACCGGCCCGGCAACGGGATAGCAACGGGGTCGGCAACCGGCTGTGATTTCCCCGGATTTTTCAGAAGGGAAGCTCCATCTGCTCCGTGACCTCCACAAATCCGTCCAGCGTTTTTTCACGCCCGTTGTCAGCGCCCGTTGCCGGGGCTTCCCGTTCCCAGCCCTTTTGTCTGCCGTATCCTTCAAATATCCGGGGATTGGAGAAATACTTCCATCCCGTGATACCGTGGTTCATAATGTCGTTGACTTCCCGGATTTCCCACTGTTTCGGCTCGTCAAAGGGGTGGTTTAAGGCTTCCCTGAAAAGCTGCTTGGAGCATACGGCGCTGCCGGTGTAGCGGTCAAGGTACGCCTGTATCATCCCGGCCTTGGTGTCCTCCGGCATGAAATCCCGCTGGTGTTCTTTGAGGTACTGTAACATTTCGGGGGTAAAAGACAACTTAAAATCGCCGCTTTTGTAGGTTGTCATGGCTTCCGCCCATACCTGTTCGATATAGGCTCTGGAAGCGGCTTCATCGTCCAAAATGTGTACCTCGGCCCGTTCGGGGTAGACCATGACCGGCAGGAAGCGCCGGTTCCCGGAACGGTCAAGGGGCAGGAAGTCCAGGGCGTTGGAAGTCCCGCCGAACACGCATTGGCGCAGCCTGTCCTCCGGGTGGGTTTCGTAGGGGATTTTATAGACCTCCTTCTGGCGGCTTAAAAACGACTTGATTTCCTCTATGCTCTTGGCGTTGGCGGTGGCAATCATCTCCGACATTTCAATAATCCAGTGGCCTTGTAGCTTCCGGTACACGTTATCATCGTCCAGCTTCCGCAAATCATCGGAAAACCACTCGTCTTTTACGGCCAGCAGCCGGAAGAAGGTGGATTTTCCGGCTCCCTGACCGCCCACCAGACAAAGCATGACCTCAAATTTACAGCCGGGGCAGAACGCCCGGTGGATGGCTCCCAGCAGGAACAGCCGCAGCGATTGGAAGGTGTAATTGTCCGTGTCGGCTCCCAGAAAGTGCCGCAGGCAGCAGCGGATACGCTCTTTTCCGTCCCAGACAAGGCCGTTCAGGTAGTCCCGGATGGGGTGGTAGCTGTTGGCGTCTGCCGCAAGGTCGGCGGCGTCCGCTATCTTTTTCTCGCTTGTCAGGCCGTAGGTCTTTTCCAGATACAGCCGGATATATTTCATGTCCGTGTCGGTCATGGCCTTGCTGCCGGTTCTGCGTTTCCTGCCGATGGGCTTTAGAAGGTCAATGCGCTCGGTCAGGAGATTTTTCGCCACCGCCCCGGAAAGTTCTGGGTCGTGCTGGAACACGGTCAGGCAGTTTTGAATACTGTTGCGAACGCCGCCTTTCTCGGTGCTTTCCAGCATGGCTTTCACTTCCTCAACGCTCCGGGGCGGGGGTGCGGCTTCGATGGTGTCCGTCACGGCCTGCCGCAGTTCGGGCGGCAAGGTCTGCCATTCTCCGCTCAAGGTTCCTCACTTCCTTTCCGTAGCTGGCAATCAGGGCAGCCCGTTCCTCCATATCGGAGAACAGCAGCACATCCAGCAGATATTCCACATGGGATTGTTTCTGCAAGGCTTCCACGAAAAGCGGGTGCCATGCTTCCTCCGGCGTCTTGGGGGCATAGTCCCGCTTCCAGCGGCGTAGCAGATTGTGATAGTCGGACAGTATCCGGAAACAGTGGCGCTCCATGCGCTTGAATTGCTGCTCCGGGCTTTCCTGCCGGGGCTTGGGACGGCGGCTCCTGCCGGGTGGCTCCCTGTCCTCATAGGGGACGGAGAAGTCCTGCGCCAGCATGAGGGCGGCTTCCTTGGGGCTGACGTTTTCCAGACGGGAAACAAAGTCAATCACATCCCCGTCTGCCTGACAGCCGAAACAGTGGAAGCGCCGGTCAACCTTCATGCTGGGGTTTTTATCGTCATGGAAGGGGCAGACACACATCCCGTTTCTTCCCACCCGGACGCCGTAATGCTCGGCAGCCTGCCGGGTGGTAACAGACTGCTTCACGGCTTCAAATACGTTCAATAGGCAAATCCTCCTGAAAATAAGAAAAGCGCCTGTCATTCTCACGGGGAAAATGGCAAGCGCCTGATGGGTTAAAGTTCCATATCCTGTTTTTGCTGGCGGCGGGGCTGCTGGCGTTTCTGTTCTTCCCGCTGCTTCACGCCCTCGATGTTCCAGCTTAATTGTTCGCTGAGGGACGGCTTCTTTCCCGGCTCCGGCACAACCCGGCGCTGGTCGGGCGGCAGCACATGGTTTATCCAGTAGCGCACATCCCGCAGCAGCTTCATATCCGCCTGAACCGCCTGCAATCCCTCATTCTTTTCCGACAGTTCCCCGGAAAGCTGCTCCCGTTCCTTATTCAATTCTTTCGTATCAAAGGGCAGTTCTTCCTGATGGGCTTTGAAGAAACGCTTGGCGGCAAGGTAGGCGTCCAGTTCTTCCCGGTGTTCGTCGGCAAACTTCTCCTTCCGGGTTTTCCAGCCGATGGAAGCGTATTTCTTGTAAACCTCTTTGTAGGCTCTGTGGTTGGCGATATGGGAAAGGGTGGTGTCGATGGCCTTTATCCGGCGTTCCGATTTTCGGATGTCGGTCTTGGCGGAAAGTATCTCCTCGCTGACCTTATCCAGATAGGCGTCAAGGCTCTCCACGGTGGAGATCTCTTTCTGCCGCAGGAAGTCAAGGGCTTCCATGACCTTGTTAAAATCGCCGACAGTGCCTTTCAGCTTCCCCTTGGAAGTCCAGCCGGTGCGTTCCCCGCTCCGCATATCCAGATACCGGGAAAGCAGTTCGGGGATGGTCGGCTCCTTGGCCTGTTCCAGCGCTTCCAGCAGTGCCGCCTTTTTCTCTTTCAGGCCGGACAGCCAGCCCTTTAAGCTGCGTACCATCTGCCGGATAGACTGCATGAGGGAATTGGCGGCTTTGATGTCCCGGTTCAGGTTGCCGATATTGGTCTGTATGCCTTTCCGTTCCAGATAGCTGACCGCTGGCCCCATGTGGACGGTGGGGATTTTATCTATCCCCTGACGCTCATAGGATTTCAGGTTCAGCCGTTCCGGGCTGCCGATGGCTTCCAGATAGCGGTTTGCCGTGTCAGCCCAGCCCTGCCGCCATATCTCGGCGTACTTCTGGTCGTTCCAGTCCACGGTGTCCTCCTTGTGGCTTTTCCAGTTCCCGGACGGCAGCCGGATACGCTCGCCGTTTTCGTCAAGGTCGTACACCTTCCGGCTCTTGGGGAGCCACTTTCCCTGTTCGTCCATCCCCCGCATGGTAAAGAGGATATGGGCGTGGGGGTTGCCGTCCCCTTTGTCATGGATGGCAAAGTCGGCAATCATGCCCTTGGAAACAAAAAACTCCCGGCAGTAGTCCCGGATAAGGTCGGCTTGCTGCGCCGGGGGAATATCCCTCGGTATGGCAAGCACTAATCTTCGGGCAAGCTGGGAGTTCCATTGTTTCTCGATGGCTTCGGCGGCGTTCCACAAAGTATTCCGGTCTGCGTACTCCGGCGGGGCATGGGGCGGCAGCATGATTTCGGTGTGGACGATTTCGCTTTTATGGGAATAGCATTTCTGTTTCTGGTCGTATTCGGAAAACAGCCGTTCCCCGCTCTGGTAGGCAGCGGCAGCGACAGCAGACTGGCGCTTGCTGCGCTGAACGATTTTCAAGTCAAAGTGCGGGCATGGTGGCATGACGGATTGTGACCTCCTTTCTCCCGGCGTCCGGGCAAAGAAAAAGCAGGAAACCGTTCCATGATTTCCTGCTCGGTGGTGCCGCCGGTGGGCGGCTGGTATTCATTTTTTACAATATAATCAGCATCGGTTGATGTTAGATGACCTAAAAGGCGTAGAGCTATCTCACCAATGATAAACGGAAGTTTATTTCATCTCTACAATAATAGAACCATCCATTATTTTGCTATCCTCAAGCGAACTGCTATACAAACTTTTTGCTACATCTTCAAAAGTTAGATTTTCATTGTCCGTAAGAACGACATACGAGCTATCTGATTTAGCATTAGGCATTCTCCCGGCTAACTCCAATCTAAATTGATATATGTTATCATCACATTGCCATGTTCCATCATTCATTTCATAATATGTGGCTACAATTCCATCACTCTCTGATTTCTCATACACTTTAGCAATATCGTTTTTTCCACAGCCAGCGAGCAATACAGTCAAAAGTCCAATCATGACTATCAGCTTTTTCATTAGGCAAACCTCCTTCAAAATTGGTAAACACGCATTTTTCGTTGGCTCCATTATACTATGAATGGCTGCCTTTGGGAATAGATGAATTGTAAACTTGCTGAACGGGAACAGCTTGCAGCGCAAGGTGTTTCCGGGCGGCAAGTCCACAAAGGGGTAGCTGGCGGCAGCCAGCGCAGGGGAAGTGTAGCTTCCCCTGTGATGATTGGAACAGATTGAAAATCTGCGGAAATCATCCGCTCCCTGCAAGGGGCTTCCGGCAGGACGCAACGCACCGGCTTGACCGGTGTATAGTTGCGCCCTCTTTCAGAGGGGCAGCCCACGGGCTGCGGCTCTGAAAGCAATTATGGCCGTTTCCGGCCTGCGTTCTCTCCCTGAAAATCGCCGTTACCGGTGAACACTTTTTCCATAAGCTGACGGGTGCTGTCCTGCCGGAACAGCAGCTTCAAGAACAAACTGACCTGTTCATCCGTGATAGCTTCCGGGTGGGGAAGGTAGCTTTCCAGCATGGCGGCTCTGGTGCAAAGCCGGTGCGTCCGTTCCTTCCGTGTCAGCGTCTTTATCTGGTGTTCCAATATCTTTTCTTCATGCTGCGCCCTCCGCAGCTTCTTTTCCGTTTTCTCTATCTCCTGATTGAGTTTTTCCAGCTTTTCATTCATAGGCGGCTGTCCTCCTTCTTGGGAATGAGTACATATATTTTGTTGGGTTCCCCGAAGCCCTGACGCACTCGCAGTATCAATCCGGCGTCCTCCAATTCATTCAGGGAACGCTTTACGGTCATGGTGCTGCGGGCAAGTGCCGCCGCCAGTTCCACGATGGGGAAATGGATAAATAAAATCCCGTTGGCGTCCTCTATGCCGGACAGGAAAACAAAATCCAACATCCGGGCGTACATGACCTTTGCGGTGCTGCTGATCGGGAGCCGCAGCATGGCTCTCGGCAGCGGCATACAGGGCGGCAGGGTGGTGTCTGCGGTCATAAATTCAACTTCCATTCAATCGGTGTCCTCCTTTACTTTTCGTTTTGAGCGTTTGGAAAGATAATGGGGGCAGTCCACAATGACCGCCCGGAAACTCTGCTTGCAAGTGCGCTGGCATTTCCGGCAAAGGTCGTTGTACGTTACCCGCCCCCGTTCATTGAGGAAGAAAGACAGTTCCAGCTTCCTCTTTTTCGGCATTCTCGGCATGGTGCCTCCTTAAACAAAAATCCGCCCATTTCAGCCGTAACAGCCGCAATAGACGGATAGCAAGTTTTAGTGTCGTGTTTCGGGGCGATTTTCAGGGAAAAAGCGGCCATAGAACCGCCCGGAAATCCCCCGTAGTATTACGGATAGGGTAGACTATGCCCCATCGGATTGTTGCGTTTCGGTATCAATTCGGTGTTCATTTTCGCCGGTTCTCCCTGATGTCGTTCCTGCCCCTGGCTCTCACAACGGCGTTTCGCTCCCTTTGGTACGCTCGTTGCGGTCAGGGTTCCTCCATTTCCCTGCCGCAAGTCGTTGCGCTACATCGCCGGGGAGCATATCCCATACAGGCCGGTCATTCGATTGGAATAATCCATCGATGAACTTACCTGTATGATAGCCCATTTTTGTTCCCTGTGCCGTATGTCCACAAAGTAGGATTTCAGGACGAAAACCGGAAATTTCCACGATTGCGGAAAGTATGGTATAATCCGGTTAGCGGCAGGAAAACAGCCGCCGGGAAGGAGTGAACGCCCTATGCTTAGAGCGACTACCATACAGGAGCGCCTTTGGGAGTTACGCAAAGATAAAGGCTTAAATCTGGAAGAATTATCAAAGCTGACCGGCATTTCAAAGTCAGCCCTCGCCAGCTATGAAGCCAACGACTATAAGGAAATCAATCACGGCAACCTTGTCACGCTGGCAGACTTCTATCAGGTGTCCGTTGATTATCTGCTGTGCCGGACAGAGAACCGGGAACAGGCAAACACGCCTTTAATGGAATTGCACTTGACGGATGAAATGGTGGCGCTGCTGAAAAGTGGCCGTATCAACAACCGGCTTCTGTGTGAGATTGCTACCAACGATAAATTTGAGCAGCTTATGACCGACACGGAGATATACATAGACGGCCATGCAACCTCCACCTTCCGTACCCTTTATGAATCTTTGGAAGAACAGCGGCAGATTATCGTTCAGAAATACAAGCAGGCAGATAAGGATTTTTATTCAAAGACCATCCTTGCCGCAGAGGTAAAGGAAGAAGATTTCTTCTGTCATGTGACGCACAAAACATGGGACGCCATTCTCCACGACATACGGAAAGCCCATGAGCATGACATTGACAGCACACCGGATTATTCCGTTGCAAAGAAGATGGCTCTGGAAATCCGAAAGGCTATTCAATCTTCCGGGGATTATCTCGGAAAGGTGTGGGCGGTCATTTTCAATATGCTCGGTATTGACTTTTACAAGCTGCCGCCGGATGAACAGAAGATACTGAAAAGGATACTGTCAAAATCCCCGAACATCAAAAACAGCCCCTTCAACTTCCGGCGCAAGAGAAAATGAAAACTGCCGTTGTGGGAATGAGTGTTCCTGCAACGGCAGCTTTGGCTTTCCTTATTCAGTTATGAAGCGAAACTTGAGTACCGCCGCAAGTAGTATCTGCGTGATATAGTCCTCTGCATCTTTGTCTACTTGTCCATCCACAAGAGCCGAAAAGCGTATGTAGCGCCCATAGTGCTGTAAAACAGCGTTGACCGCTTCCGGCTCGCCGGTGGTAGCCTGTACGATGGTTTCATAGGGGAGAAGTCTGCTATTCCTCATGCGTCATTCCCTCCATTTCTTTGTGAAGCTGCCGGATAGCCTTGCGGATATGGTAGCCCGCTGCGCTGCGGCTCCGCCCGTATCGCCTGCCGATCTCCCTCTGTGGGATACGTCGGAAATAGGAAAGATAAACCATTTCCTGTTTCCAAACCGGCAACCGGGAGAGGGCTTCCACAAGTAAACCGTTGTTCAATATGAGCGTATCGCCACAAATCTGGATGATGTATTCCTCGTCCGGCTCCGGCGCTCGGAAATCTTTTCCTGCTGTACCTAAAGGGTAGTGTTTTTCATCTGTGAGGTATTCAAGGGATATTTCTCTTTTGTACTTCCTGCTCCTTGTCCTCGCCGCAGTAATTGCTGCGTTGCGTATGACAACTTTACAAAAGGCTTGGAATGTGTATTCGATATGCTCTTTGTATTCTTCTGTACAGGTCATGGAAATTCCCCCTTTCCTCCATAAAGGGTTTGTATAGTTGACGGGCTGCATTTATACTCACATGGGGCGGCAGCACTCCTTGCTGTCGCCCCATGATTGTCAACTCTCTTTGAAATTACTGATTTTCTGTGTCAATAGGCGTAACAATGGGCTTCCCGTCTTTATCAACAAGGACGGCTATACCGCAGCCGCTTGTCATGTTGGAAGAAATCAGCAGGTAATTCACGCCGGTTTCCGTATCAACGATGATTTTCCGTACATTGGTCACTCCTTGTGAGTAGGTTTCTACAAATCGCTCTTTAGCCATTTTGTGCGCTCCTTTCCTTGGACAATAATTGTGAGTGGCTTTTCATGTCCATAGCAGAAGCATATCATATTTCTTTCTAAATGTCAAGTATTTCATACTTCATGTTAAAAATATCATTCTATTCGCTTGAGGATTTGTATCGACACTATTTCAATGATTGCCATTGTGTTATATAACCATTGAATTGTATTAGCATAAAATAAATATGTTATTTCATACGCAGATGAACCGACAATTTTTGCAATTACATTTGCCATAACCATAAAATAGGCAAATGTAATCACACTTGCTTTCCCAATAATTTTCCAACCGCGTTCATCTCTATTCTTTTTCCTTGCGAAACAAACAATTAAAATAAGTGTCAGCGGAAGTCCTGCCACTGCGCCGATAACTAAAATCATCCGTTGATTAAATACGTTCCAAATTATTTCTTGCAAGAAATTCACGCTTACACCTCCCTAAAATCAAATAAATCTTCAATCGTTACATCAAACACCTTTGCGATATTGTATGCTAAAAGCATAGATGGGTTATAACGGTTTCTTTCAAGCTGCATAATGGTTTGGCGGGACACGCCGACTAAATCGGCAAGTTCCTGCTGCGTCATTCGCTTGGTTGCTCGGTACACATGAATTTTGCTCTCAAAAGTGTATTTGCTTTTTCCCGCCATCTACTCACCGCCTTCCTCGAAAATCTGTTTTTCAGTATAACATATTTCTTGCTAATAGCAATATATTTTTTTCTTTACCAGCCAACTTATTTCCCGTTGCTATCAGTTTCATCCTACTCCAACTCAATCACATCCAAAATACCACAATTCAGAGCTTCGCAGATACGAACCAGCGTTTCCATGCTGATGTTCTTGCCCTTACCCATGTTGGCAATCATATTTGTGGTAAGACCGGCGGCAATCCGCAAGTCCTCTTTCCTCATGTTACGCTCAACCAGCGTGTGCCAGAGGGGTTTATAGCTTATGTGCATTTATCCTCCTGCCTTTCTCCCGGTTCCGGGGTTTCTGTTCCCATTATATCAAAGTTCTTGCTATTCCACAAACATTTCTTGACACAACCGCCGGTTCCGTCTGGATTGTGCTTTTCCTTTCTTTTCTTGATTACATCTACTTAGCCATAAGCTGCTTCATGCCCTGGCTTTTGGAGCCAGGGTTGTCCGAGCCGTAGCCCTCCAGAAGATTGACAACGCCCCACACGCCCAGGCCAGCGCCGAGAGCCACAACAAGGGTCTGCAAAGTATCAATAGCGGAAGAAAAGAACTGCATATAGCCTCCATTTCTCCGGGTTTTCCCCGGCCATGAAAAAAGCCGCCATTTCTGGCGGCAGGTTGCGACCTCTGGACACTTTGTCCAGAAGTGATTTATACATAGGCATCCGGATCGTCCACGTCATCGTAATTGAGGATGTCCTCGTCCTCGCTTACGGGCCCCGTGTCCGATGCGTCTACCTCGTACACCTCACAAGCCTCGGAAAGCCCAGGCCGCCTGCGGCGGTTGATGAGCTTATCCAGGTCAAAGGCGTTTTTCTTTTTATCGGCCTCAGCCGTGTACTTGTAGTTAGGGTGCTGCTTCAAATCATATTTGGACGAGAAGAACGGGGGCAAGCCCCGCAGCTGCAAAATGCACTTATCGCCCGGCATGGTAGCCAGCTCGCTGGGGGTCATCAGCTCCCGGCCCAGCCGCTGGGTGTTCTGGTTGTAGCTTTCCGACTGCCCACGGGAGCGGCCCTCGGTCTGCATGGAGATCGTGGCCTTTCCCAGCCAGTTCTCGGAAATTTCCTTGATGGTGGAGCTTTCCCGGCCACCCAGGAAAATTACGCTGTCCATGTTTCCCAGGATCGTTTCCGCGTTATCTTTGTAAATGGCCTTGCACTGCGCGTACTGCTGGTAGAACAGGCACAGACTCACCTCGCGGGAACGAATAACGGCAACAAGTTTCTCCAGCGAGGGCACCTGCCCCGTGTTGGCAGCCTCGTCCCACAGCACCCGCACATGATGGGGCAGGCGGCCCCCGTGAACATTGTCCGCCCGTTCACACAGAAGATTGAACATCTGCGAAAAGGCCAGGGCCACAATGAAGTTATAAGTCGGAGTGGTGTCGGAAATGGTGAAGAAAACCGCCGTTTTCCGATCCCCGATGCGGTCAAGCTCCAGCTCGTCATAGCTCATGATCTCCCGGAGCTGGGGGATGTCAAAGGGGGCCAGCCGGGAGCCGCAGGAAATAAGGATTGATTTTGCGGTTTTGCCGCTGGCCAGCTTATATTTCTTGTATTGCTTCACGGCAAAGCAATCCGGCTTGCGCTTTTCCAGGCCCTTGAACATATAGTCTACCGCGTTCATATAGGACTCGTCATCCTCTTTCACATCCATGCCGGAAATCATGTCCACCAAGGTATTGATGTTCCGATCCTCGGCAGGCGCTTCAAAAATGATATAAGCAATCAACGCACAATAAAGGAGCGTTTCTGCCTTTGTCCAGAACGGATCGCCCTCCTTGCCCTCGCCTTTGGTGTTCGCTATGAGGGTATCGACAAACTTTAGGATGTCGGCCTCATTGTGGATGTAGGACAGCGGATTATAGTGCATGGATTTTGAAAAATCTATGCTGTTAAACACTTTGATCTGATACCCCTGGCGTTGCAGAAAAGCCCCCACCTGGGAGAGCACCCCGCCTTTGGGATCGACGCACACATAGGAGCTGTGCGCCTGGAGTAGCTGGGGCGTGAGCCAGAAGCGGGTTTTGCCCGACCCGGACGAGCCGATGATGCAGGCGTTGAGGTTGCGGGCGTTGGCCGGGTTTTTAGGCCGGGTGTTCATGGTGAGAAACTCCGTCTTTGTCAAAATGACGTTGTTCTCAAACTTCGGATCGACAAAGGGCTTGATGTCTTTTTCGGTGCCCCAGCGGGCCGACCCATACTCCTCATCCCGCCGAAATTTCTTTGCGTTCTTGCTTTTCATATAGATCAGCAGACGGAAGCCCACCGCGCCCACAATGCCGATGAGCCAGTCAAGGGGATGGAGCCCCGGCGCAAAGTCGGCAAAGGCCGGGCCGATGCTCTGGCCCAGGCCCATCAGCTTGTGAGCAAAGTCCGCTCCGGGAGCCAGGCGGTAGGCCGTCCCCAGCTTTAGGCAGGCCCACAGGATAAACAGGTACGGGATATTGGGTATCACATATTTCTTAATACTATCTGTCCTCATGCACCGCCTCCCTTGCACGTTCTTTCTTGTGGGACGGCTGGCGGGCCAGTTCAGCGGCGGCCCGTTTGAGCTGTTCCCGGATCGGGACGCGCCGGGACTTGGAACGCTTCATCACGCGCCGGGAATATTCCGAAAAACAGGCGGTGATGGCATCGGCCTGCCCGCTTTTGAAAAACAGCAGATACTTGTCCGGCCCGGTCTTATAAAAGGCATAGTCCACATTCCAGCGGCGGGCCACCCGGTCAAAGTCCTTTGGGGACTCCACCTCGATGCTGTTCGTGGCGGCCCCGTGGCCCATGAGCTGGCACACCGTCTGCTTGCCGTGGGGTGTCTGGCGGGCCCGGTGCGCTTTCTTGATCTTCCGGCCCACCGCCAGACACGCCTGGGCCAGCACCCGGCCCGTGAGCTTTGTCGCCTTGATGGAAACTGCTATGGTACGTCTGGAAACGTCCTCGTCAATCAGCCGTATCCCTCCTTTCCATGAAAAAAGCACCTCTGGACAAAGTGTCCAGAAGTGCCGCTATCGCTCTTCATGCTCCTTTTTGGCAATCTTCCGATAGCCCTCCAGGGAGGAGCCGTCAATAATTTCTTTGTAGGCCGCCATCTGCTCCCGCACCGTGAGCTGCGGGAACGCGAAAACCTTGTGCTCGGCGGGGATGTCCTCGATCCCGTGGTAATGCTCGATAAACTTGCCGCCATTGTTCAGCACATAGCCGCCGGGGGCAAAGTGGCCGTCCTCGTTGATCCGCACGTCCCGCCCGTATGCTTCATAATCGAAGTAAGGGAGCAGGTGATCGGGAATTTCAATGGCCTCCATGTCCTCCACATAGATGCGGCCCAGGGTTTCATCGTCCCCCACACCGGGATAAAACTCGAAGCAATCCAGGTTTTGTGTGAGGTTGATCAGGTCAGCCACGCTGGAGGTATGTTCGCCGCTGTCAATGACCGCCTCAAACTTTTCCAAGTCGCCTTGATCCAGCTCAGAGAGCAGGCAGGCCAGATGGTTGAGCTCGTCCAGGTTCTCATATTCCGAAAGATAGTCATAGAGCCCCAGCACATCACCGTCAAAGCTGGTGATGAAAAATTCCTCATACCGTACCCCGTCCACGCCAATGCGTTTCAGAAGTCCCTGCACCTCCTCCGTGGTAGTAGGGAATTTCAAGGTTTCACCGACCAGCTCGCCCTCATTGTATTTCCCCAGATTGGTGATGTAGGCTTCAAACAGGGACGCCATATCAGCGGCGGCCCTGGCCCTTGATGGTCAGGATGCCCTCAAGGGTGGTGGCGGTGATCCCCAGCCGCTGAGCCACGGCAATATCATTTTTCATAGACTCGGTGACGGTATGGCCGCACACCACCAGCACACGGGAGCGCCGGAGCAGGTCACGGCCCATGTCGATGCCGTTCTTGTGTTCCTCCGGCACCGCGTCATTGAGGAACAGCGGCAGATAGAGCATGGGGCAGATGGGGGAATACCCCGCATCGTAAACCACACGGCAGTAATGCGCCGCCTGTTCCATGTCCGCCGCAGGATCGCCGCGCCATGCGGCAGTAATATAAGCAAGGGATCGTTTCATCTTCAACACCTCCGATATTTATAATAGGTAGTTCGACCCTATCCCCCCGCCCTTTCCCTATCCAGGGAAAGGGGGCGGCTCTGGAGGATATATGCCCCCGCCGCGCCGCTGGAAGTAGCACAGCCGGGGCAGACCGTCAAGGGCAAGCCGCCGCAAGCGGCGGTGCGTTGCACCCTTGACGGCCCACTCCCGGCTGTGCAGGAATATAGGCGGCGACGGGGGATATATCACCACAGAGCCCATCCCAAGCGCGGGGCGCTTACCTCTGGACAAAGTGTCCAGAAGCGGGGCCCGGTTACTTCTCCAAGTCCTTTTTCTTGTCCGGCTTTGCCAGTTCGGGCGGCTGTTTCTCTTTCCACTCGTCCAGCAGGGCCATGATCTGCTCCTTCATTTTGGCAGGAGTGACCTCCTTGCCGAAATACTTAGACAGTTCAGCAGTCGAAATAATCACACCGCGATCCTCCTTTTTCTCTTCACTCAGAATACCGTCAATCACATCGCCGTTGAGCTTGCCCTCCTTGTCCAGCTCGTGGAGCCGCTTTGCCTGGGCCACCGAGGGGGAGGACTGCTCCCCGTCAATGGAAACGGCAATCAGCCGCTGGTTTTCCGGCCTGATATACGAGATCTCCACCGCAGGCATAAAGCCCATCTGCTTTGCGTCCACCTTGTCCAAAAGCTCCGGCACCAGGGAGTTCAGGCGGATATACCGCATGACCTTTTTATAGTTCATGTCGTGTTCCTTACCCACGATCTCCACCGAGAGCTTACCCAGGGCCTCGGCCTCTTTCTCATTTTTCGGGCGGGCCCCCTGGCGCTTGATGGCCTCCACCTCCAAATCCAGGAGCTTTGCCAGCTCGCTGGGGAGGGGATCGCCGCGCTGTTTGTTGCTGTTACGCATTTCCCGGACAGCTTCAAGGTCAGTCATCTCGCGGACAATACAGGGCATTTCCTCCAGCCCGGCCCGTTCACCACCATGATGGCGGCGGTGGCCTGCGATAATCTCATAGCCCTTGCCGTCCTTTTCCGGGCGGACAGTGGCGGGGGTCATAATGCCGTGTTCCTTGATCGTCCCCACCAGATCGTCCATCGCCTTATCGTCCTGCACCTTGTAGGGGTGTTCCCGGAACGTGTGGAACGGATGGAGCTCCGACATTTTCAGATAGACGATTTTTCCCTCTTCCACCGGGCGGGGCGGCACCTCCGGCGTGGGCGGCAGCTTGATTTCCGGCGGCGGGACTGCCGCCTCCTTGACGGGAGCGGCCTTGCCCGGCTTTACCGTCTTAGCGGATTTAGACGCAGGCGCACCGCCGGAGCCCGTTTCCTTGCCCTTGTCGGCTTTCTTACCTCTGGACACTTTGTCCCGAACAGAGGGCGGAGCCTCCTCACGGGCCGCCTTGTCAACCTTAGACGGGCGGCCTGTGCGGGGCTCCGCCGCTTTCTCTTTTTTCTCCGCAGTCGGCCCGGCCTGCTCTTTCGGCGGGCGGCCCCGGCGCTTCGGCGCTTTTTCCTGCCCGTCAGCCTCAGCAGACGGAACCTCCGCCTTTGATACGGCATCCCGCGCAGGTGCCCGCCGCTGGGACATCAGCTCGTTGATCTTATCAAAATCAACCACCACCTCACCAGGGGCAGGCCGGACCGGGGCGTCCTCACCCATGCCAGGGATCACAGACTGCTTCGGCTCAGTGTGTTCCTCCGCTTTTTTCGGCGCGGCGGCTTCCGGGGCCGGGGGCTTCTGCATTGACGGGGCATCTTCCACAGGCGTATCACCGGGGCGATCCTGGCCAGGGGACTCTGGGCTTGTTTTCAGCTTGTCATCTGCCATTCACTAACCTCCTTTAATTTCAGCGTGTTGCATAAAAATCAAAGCTAATTTTCTATCGAAAAAATTCCCCCCTTTCCAAGTCTACCACGCAAAAAGACCGCCCAGGTTTTTCCCGGACGGCCCTCTGCGTAATGTGATAGTCTTTAATTTTATTTTTTCGGATTGTAGGCTCCGAAAAGCCTTATTTTTGCAGTTTTCCTATTTTATATGGCCCTTACGTAGATACGGTAGGACGGAATAAAAAGCAGATACAGGAATACATCCGGAATCAATTAGAGGAGGACAAGATAGCAGATCAGATATGTCTAAAGGAGTTCATTG